>JAJRBV010000138.1 GCA_028679275.1 Methanoregulaceae archaeon | reverse complement strand
GCATCGATCACCTCGAGGTAGAAGATCTTGCTCCAGTCCGACATGGTACCCCCCATCATCTTCCTCTCCTGCTCTTCGGCGTTCTGCCTGAACCCGTGCACGATGAAGAACGCGGTCGATCCCATCACGGCTGCAAACGCCATGAGCGGGTTTCTCGCGAGAGCAAACCATACCAGCAACGCAAGAAGTATCGAGATAACAGCAAAGAACCAGACTCCTTTGGACGCGATGAAACACTCGCCCCGTAGCCCGTAGTTTTTCTCTTCAAGGAATATCCAGTGGAGGAAGAGGAATACAAGGAAGGTACCGCCCCCCATCAGGAGGATCGGGGCCGATGCTTCGATGGCTTCAATGACCACGGGGTTGTCTGAGAATGTTGCCGTCAATGCCCCGACTGGCCCGAGTACAGGGGTGGTCATCCAGATGATCAGCCATGGCAGGACTCCCCGGATGATAAAAACCGCGAAAAGCAGCCCCCAGACAAGGAACCATCTCCGGGCCCAGTCTGCCATGGTGGAGAGCACCTCTGCATTGATGATGGCATTGTCAATGCTGCTGATAGTCTCGAAGAGACAGAGCCCTGCGATAATCAGGATGATCGATACGATTTCCATTCTCAGGGAGAGGTTTGATGACATACCTTAAAAGATTCCCGCACATCGCTATGGAAAAATCGTGCACGGTGTCGGTTTCCCGAATCCGGACAAGGATCGCGGCATACGGGGAGTTACAGGCGGGCAGTCCGGAAACCATTATGAGGTCGCTCCCCTCACATCAGTGATCATGGAAAGGCCTGTGCTTCAGGTTGCGCTGGACCTCCTCGATCTCTCCCGTGCCCTGCAAATCGCCCGTGAAGCGGTGGATGGCGGCGCAGACTGGATCGAGGCAGGGACTCCGCTCATCAAGAGCGAAGGGATGGAAACGGTGCGAAGACTGAGGGCAGAGTTCCCGGGGCATGATATTGTTGCCGACATGAAGGTTGCTGATACCGGCGCTCTGGAAGTGGAGATGGCAGCGAAGGCCGGTGCAACCATTGTCTGCATCCTCGGAGATGCAGATGATGCGGTCATCGGGGAGGCCGTACGGACGGCATCGGTGTATGGGGTCAGGCTGATGGCCGACCTCATCAATGTGGATGACCCGGTCCGGCGTTCGAGGGAAATCGAGGCACTTGGCGTTCCTATCATCAATGCCCATGTCGGAATCGACCAGCAGATGATAGGGAAGAGTTCACTCGATCTCCTCGAAAAAATCCGCGGGGCTGTGGAGATCGATATTGCAGTTGCGGGTGGCCTTGACGCAGTCACGGCACCCCAGGCTTCGGAAAGGGGTGCCGATATCGTTATTGTCGGAGGGGCGATCACCCGGTCAGCCGATGTGAGGGATTCGGCCAGGAAGATACGGGAAGCGCTTGATACGCCAGGCCGTGCGATCCCCGCACCGGTCTCGCTGTCGGATGCGGTACAGGAGCTCTTTTCAGGGGTCTCGGCACCGAATATATCGGATGCAATGCACCGGAAGGGCGCCATGGCCGGAATCAGTCATCTCGCCGGCGGAATAAAGCTGGTTGGAAAAGCCGTTACGGTGCAGGCCTTTGCCGGCGACTGGGCGAAACCGGTTGAGGCGATCGACCATGCCGGTAAGGGGGACGTCATCGTTATCAACAACGAGGGGAGCACCGTGATCGCAACCTGGGGGGAGCTTGCAACCCTGAGTGCACTCAGCCGTGGCATTGAAGGGGTGGTTATCGATGGAGCTGTCCGAGATATCGATGACATCAGGAAGTTAACCCTCCCGGTTTTCGCCCGGGCTGTTGTGCCGAATGCCGGAGAACCGAAAGGGTTCGGGGAGATCAACTGCGAAATTATCTGCGGCGGGCAGACGGTGCGCCCCGGAGACTGGATCGTTGGAGACGAGAGTGGCATTGTGGTTATTCCGAGGGAGCGTGCCTACGAGATAGCCCGGCGTGCCCGGGAAGTGAAAAATACTGAGGAGAGGGTGAGGGAGGAGATCAGGAGGGGAAGCACCCTCTCGAGGATCTCCGACCTGGTGAAATGGGAGAAAAAGTAGCAGTTACTGGAAGACCGTGCTCTCGAGCAGTGTTGCCCCAAGAGAGGAGATCTGCCTGATTGCCTGATCCGCATTATCGACCCTGAGGATCAGGACCGCCCCTTCTTTTCCTGAGTATGCATAGGAGTACTCGATGTTGATCTGACTGTCGCCGAGCATCTTTGCAATCTCATAGAGGCCGCCCGGGGAATCCCGCATTTTTACTGCGATTACATCGGTGAAAGCCACGTTGAAACCGAGGCCCGTAAGTTTCTCGTATGCCTTCTTCGGTTTGTCCACAAGCGCCCTGACGACTCCGAAACCGTCGGCCTCTGCGATGGAGAACGCAAGGATATTGATTTTTTCTTCTTCGAGGGCTTTTGCAATCGCTGCAAGCCGGCCCGGCCTGTTCTCGGAAAATACCGAGATCTGTTTTATCAGGAACCTGCCTGTCTCTTTCATAACTGCCTCCTGTCGATAACCCGTTTTGCCTTTCCTTCGAACCTCGGGAGAGACCCCGGTTCGACGAGTTCCACGTTCACTGCCACATTGAGAGTATTCCGGAGCTTGTGCTCCACGGTCTTCCTGATTGCCATGAGATCCGTTATCTTATCGGAGAATGACTCCCTGCTCACCTCGACGCGGACCAGCATGTCATCAAGGGCACCCTTCCTGTCCACAACGATCTGGAAGTGCTGGCCGACTTCGGGAATGGTCATGAGCGCATACTCAATCTGGGAGGGGAACACATTGATGCCCCTGATGATGAGCATGTCATCAACCCTTCCTGAGATCCGCATCACCCTCGGGTGAGTTCTCCCGCATGCACAGACCCCGTCCTCAAACGAGGTGATATCCCCGATCCTATACCGGATCATCGGGAGAGCCTCTTTCTGGAGCATGGTGACAACAAGCTCGCCCTTCTCTCCCGGGCCAAGTGATTCCCCGGTATCGGGATCAAGGATCTCGATAAAGGCAAGGTCACCCCAGACATGGAAACCTTTCTGCTCGGAACATTCACAGAACATCGGGCCGGAGAGCTCGCTTGTTCCGTAGATGTCATATGCCCTGATTCCGAGCCAGTCCTCGATCCTCGACTTCATGGTGTCTGACCAGGGTTCTGCACCGAGGATACCCATCCGGAGATCCGTATCGTCCCTGATGCTGACCCCCATCTTCTCCGCAACCTCCCCCATGTGAAGGAGGTAGGAAGGGGTGCAGGCGATGGCTGTTGTGTGGAGATCCTGCATCAGCTCGATCTGGCGTTCAGTATTTCCCACGCTGGTCGGCAGCACCGTGGCCCCGACACGCTCGGCACCGTAGTGAAGCCCGAGGCCCCCGGTGAACAGGCCGTACCCGTAGCTGACCTGGAGCACGTCCCCCCTCCCGAGCCCGCAGGAGACAAGACCCCGGGCAAGGGACGCTGTCCAGTTGTCAAGGTCATTTCTGGTGTATCCGACCACGGTCGGTTTGCCCGTGGTCCCGGAAGAGACATGGTAGCGGACAAGGTCATCCTGTCCTGCGACAAAAATCTTGTCCGGGTAATTGTCACGGAGATCCCGCTTGTACATGAAAGGGAGCTTCCTGATATCGGCAAGGGTCCTGACATCATCGGGGTGTACACCGGACTCTTTCATCCTGTCATGGTAAAAGGGCGAGAAGCTGTAGAGCCGGTATACCAGTGTCTTTAAAAGCCTGTACTGGAGTCTCTGGAGCTCTTCAGGAGGCATCTCCTCCATCCTGGGATCCCAGAACATCATGGTTCCCCCCTCCTGTCCACCACCCGCTTTGCCTTCCCCTCAAACCGCGGAAGTGTGCCAGGCTCAACAAGCCTGACCGTCGTCCTTAGCTCGAGAGCATCACGGAGTTCTTTCACCACTTTCTTCTGTATCCGGGCCAGGTCCTGGAGCTCCCCGGAGAAATAGGTACGGTTGATCTCGACTTCGATCGTCATCTCATCAAGGTGATTGATTCGGTCAACATAGACCATAAACTGATTCCCTACTTCGGGAATTTTCAGAAGAACATGCTCGATCTGCGAAGGGAATACATTGATTCCGCGGATCACCAGCATATCGTCGCTTCTTCCGGTAATCCGTGCGATCTTCTGAGCCCTTCCGCACAGGCAGTTATCCTCGAGTTTCATCGTGATGTCACCGGTCCTGTACCGGAGCAGCGGCATAGCCTCCTTTGCGAGCGGGGTAACGACCAGCTCCCCCCGCTCTCCGTCCGACAGCACCTCTCCGGTTACCGGGTCGATGATCTCCACGAGGAAACAGTCGTGCCAGATGTGCAGCCCGTCTCTCTCCCCGCATTCGA
>JAJRBV010000128.1 GCA_028679275.1 Methanoregulaceae archaeon | reverse complement strand
AGCTGATCAAGGACATCATCCCCTGATACAAGAATGGCATGAGCCCCCGCTCTCCTCGCAAGCTCCCTGTCCCTGGTAAGAAGGATCCGCCCCTTCCGTTCTGCGGATTTCAGGAGGAGCGTATCCTCCCGTGGATTCCCTTCACTCATGGAATGGGCACTCTCTGCATCATACCCCATGAACCTGAGGTAACGGCAGAGCGTCCCAAGCATCCTGTCTACGAGAAATGTCGGGATTTTCTCCCCATCAGGTGGTTGTGTCGACGTATGGTATCGCTTCCCCGCATTGTGTGCACCGGTGTGCGGAAAGGTTGCGGAAAACGGTGGAGAATCCCTCCCGTTCGATGAGGAGTGCCCCGCATACCGGGCAGTACGTACTCTCAAAGCGGTGCATGAAAACGTTCCCGAGATACGGGTAACGGAGCCCGAGGTCCCGCGCCTGCCGGTAGATCCGCTCGAGCACCGGAACCGGGGTCGGTCCGGGCTCCTTCATCCGGTAATCCGGGTGATACCGGGTGAAATGAACAGGGGTATCCGGTCCCAGATGTTCCAGTATCCAGCGGATGAGTGCCCCTGTGTCTTCAGGGGAATCGTTAAGGCCGGGGATGATGAGGTTGACGATCTCGATATGCAGGCCGAGTTCCCTCGCTCTGACCGTTGCATCAAGAACCGGCTGTAGTTTTGCACCGCAGACCTTCCTGTAGAACTCATCGGAAAATGCCTTGATATCTACCCTGAATGCATCAAGAATCGTCCCGATCTCCCCGAGTGCTTCCTCGGTGATATACCCGTTTGTAACATAGACGGTTCCAAGACCTTCCTTTTTTGCAAGGGTTCCCATCTCAAGCGGGTATTCATGCCATATCGTTGGTTCATTGTATGTCCACGAGATACTGGCACACTGCCTGGAACGAGCCCTCCTGACGCCTTCTGCCGGGGAAAGGTCCGCAAGCGTGACATTTTCCGGTCCCTGCCTTGAGATATGCCAGTTCTGGCAGTGCTCGCAGTGAAAATTGCACCCGATACCCCCTAGAGAGTATGAGAGTGTCCCGGGCAGGTAATGGAAAAGGGGTTTTTTTTCTATCGGGTCGACCGCTTCTGCACTCACCTTTCCAAAGGTGGTTGCGTACAGTGTCCCGTTCCGGTTGAGCCGGATGCCACAGATGCCGTGCTTACCCTCCTTTATGTGACACCGGTGGCTGCAGAGAGAACAGTCAACCTCCAGGCCTTCTCCTTTCCTGTACAGCCGCGCCTCATGCCAGTCATCCATCAAGAGGAGAATAACCGGGCATATCAAGATAAAAGTGCCGGTTGCACCAAAAACCCGCGCTAGGGTTCTTCCCTGCTATTCCTGGCGGGTTCGTCCTCCTCCACCATGAATGACCCTGAATAACCGCAACGTTTGCACCGGTATATCTCACCGATACACCCTCCAGCGACCCTGTAGATATCACTGCTCCTGCAGACCGGACAGCGGATCATCTTCAACAATTATATGTAGCGCTTAAAGAAACCATTGGGTTGCATGAAAAAGATCGTCCTCTCGCTTGGCGGTTCAGTGCTCATCCCCACCCTTGAAGAGCACAGGCTCGCAGCCTATGCCGAAGTGTTAAAGGAGATCGCCGGATATGCCCGGATCTACGTCGTGGTTGGCGGTGGAGGAGAGGCAAGGAGATACATCACTGCAGCGAGGGAACTCGGGTGTTCCGAAGCTTCGGCTGATGAGGTCGGGATTGCGGTAACAAGACTGAATGCCATGCTCCTTTCCCTTGTCCTTGGTGATGCCGCCTGCCCGCTCATCGCAGGGAGCCAGGCTGAAGCAATGGCATATGGGGAAACCGGAACGATCGTCCTGATGGGAGGGATTACCCCTGCCCAGACAACGGATGCGGTTGCCGCGGTACTTGCAGAGCGGTGCGGGGCAGACCTGATGGTCAATCTTACTTCCGTTGATGGCGTTTATACCGCGGATCCAAGGATCGATCCGGCTGCCAAACGGCTTGCCCGGCTCACTCCGGAAAAACTTCTTGAAATCGTATCGACCGGATCACTCGTGGCAGGGGCAAACACCGTGATCGATATGATTGCAGCAAAAGTGATCCAGAGATCCGGGATCCCTCTCCTGGTTATCGACGGCCGGGATCCGGGCAACCTTGCAACGGCGCTCCTTTCCGGGACCCATAAAGGGAGCCTTGTCATCAGGGAGGGGAAAAATCCGCTCCCCATCACCCGGGACAGGTGAACATAGGTAACTATTTTTGGGTACCTGACCAATCCTCTTCCTCATATCAGGGGTAGTAGGGTAGCCTGGTCCATCCTAGAGCGTTTGGGACGCTTTGACGGCAGTTCGAATCTGCCCTACCCCATCGTTTCCCGGTATCGTGCTCATTTTATGGATTGCCGCCGTACCGATTGTTATGGATAAGAAGAGAGCCCGCCGGATATTCACGATTCTTTCCGGGCGGTACCCGGACCGGTGGGCCCGGGATCGGTATGCGGTATCCCCTTTCGAGGTGCTGATCACCACCATCCTCTCTGCCCAGACTACCGACAAATCGGTGGATGCCGTCAGGAATGACCTGTTTTCCCGGTTTCCCGACCCGCATTCCCTTGCAGCGGCCGACATCTCCGAAGTGGAGGAGATCATTCACAGCACCGGGTTTTTTCACATGAAGGCAAAACACATCATCGCGGCTTCCCGCTCCCTCATCGAAAGGTTCTCCGGTACGGTCCCTGATGCCATGGAAGATCTCCTGACAATTCCCGGGGTAGGGAGAAAGACGGCAAATATCGTCCTCTACCATGCATTTGGAAAGAACATGGGGGTGGCGGTGGATACGCACGTATTCAGGCTCGCAGGGCGCCTTGGTTTTTCGGAGTCAAAGAATGCCGAAGGTATCGAGCAGGATCTGATGCACCTGTTCCCTGAAAAGGACTGGGGGATTCTCACCGATGTCCTCATTTCGCATGGCCGGGCGGTCTGCACGGCACGAAAACCGGCCTGTACAATATGCCCGGTCTCTCACCTCTGCAGGTATTACCAGGAAATTCCCAAACCGGGAAAATCCCGAGTACAATAATAGTTTTGTATGTATTAATTTGACTTCCAAATCCAAAATCAAATTACGACTGAAAATGTGTTATGCATCCAGTTTTGAAATCGATATAAAAAGTCACTGAACATTCGTATGGATGCAAAACAGAATCTGGTCCATATCTCCGAGCTATTGCATAATCGGGGGACGCCACAGCGGGGGGTAAGCCGAAAGCGCAGCCCAAAGGAGCGTCTTAATCGAGATAGTGATCTAAACCGGTGGAAAACTTAGTGGCTGAAATGCCACTATACCCCTATTTCACTCCGTTTTTTTGTTATGAATCATGAAAACTCCCTGCTGGCTGCCGCGGGAAATAAAACGTCAAAAAAATATCTCCTCCCGTTATTGCCTGAATGACGCTTCGGACCCCGGGCCTCTTCACCGGAATGTCAGACAAGATTAACCAGGAAGAAGATCCCCGAAAAAAAGGCATACCCCATGATCCCGCTCACCGGTATGGTGAGGATCCATGCCCACATGATGCGGCGAGCCACGCTCCACCTTACATGGCCGGTACCCTGGGTTGCCCCTACTCCCATGATCGATGAGGAGATGACGTGTGTGGTGCTGACCGGTATACCCACAATCGAAGCTCCGATGATGGTCGCAGCTCCGGATGTTTCAGCGGCAAATCCGTCTACGGGCCTGAGCCGGGTGATACGGTACCCCATCGTCTTCACGATCCGCCATCCTCCCGAGAGTGTGCCCAAAGCGATCGCCGCATGGGCTGCCAGGATGACCCACATCGGGACAGGGAGGTTGGCCGGATCAACTGAAGCGCCATAATACCCGATACTGAAAAGGAGGGGTGTGATGATACCCATGGTTTTCTGGGCGTCATTCGTACCATGGCTGAAACTGTAGGCTGCTGCAGAGAAGAGCTGCAATCGACGGAAATGCCGTTCAGCCACCATGCGCTGGGCACCTTTCGAGATCCAGAGCACGCACGCCATGAAAAAGAATGCAATGATAAACCCGATTATCGGGGAGAGGACCATGAAGAGGACAACGGTGTCGATTGTTCCGAGTTTTATTGCTGCAATCCCCCCTGCCGATATTCCTGCTCCGGCAAGCGCACCGATCAGGGCATGTGAAGAGGAAGTGGGGAGGCCGGAATACCAGGTGATCAGGTTCCAGCCGATTGCTCCCATGAGGGCAGCGAGGATGATATAGGGGACAATCACGGTGTCAACGTAATTGAGGTTGATGATCTTGCTGATGGTGCTCGCGACTGCGACTCCAAAGAAAAAAGCTGCGATGAAGTTGAAGAATGCAGCAAATACCACTGCCCTCTGGGGTGAGAGAACTTTTGTGGAGATAACCGTGGAAATCGAGTTTGCGGAGTCATGAAACCCGTTCGTGAAATCGAATGCGAGCGCAATAAGGATGATAAAAGCGATGATGTCCGGCGTCGGGACTAGCATGGCATCACCACGACCCCTGCACCGTTTCGATGAGAACCACCTCTCCCGCTCCTCCCGGGGTTTTTCCTTGCAGAATCCATCAGATCAGGAATGCCGGATCGCGAGATCGGAGAGGATATTGGCCACGTCCTCGCACTTGTCAGTCGCAATCTCAAGGTATTCGTAAATATCCTTGTACTTGATGATGTCCACCGCACCTTTTGTCTTGAAGAGGTCCTTTATTGCATGGGCAAGGACCTCATCGGCAACGTTCTCGAGTCGGTTCACCTCAATACAGCGCTTCTCGATCTGCATCGGGTCCTTGATCGACCGGATGCATTTGACCGCCTGTTCGATCTCAATCACCGAGAGCTGGATCAGCCGTATCAGCTCCCGCATGTACGCGTCGACCTCCGGAATCTCGTAATAGTCCATCTTTCTTGTCGTCGAATCGATGTAATCGAGCACGTCGTCCAGTGATGAGGCAAGGTGTGAGATCTCATCGGGCTGGAGCGGTGTGATGAAACTGATGTTCAGCTGCTCGTAAATCTCGTGGGTGATTTTGTCGCCCTCATGTTCGAGTTGCTTAATCTGCTGGGCATAGCTCTTCAGCTCACCAAAATTATCGGTCAGATCCACAAGGCGGTAGGACGCGAGCACCAGCACTGCGGAGAGGCGGTCAAAATGGTCAAAAAAGACATCATCCTGGGGAATTATCCATTCCTTGAGGCCCACGTTGATCGATGCTACATTATTTCACGAAGGTAAAATAGCTCCGATTTGAAATTTGGTCCGGATGCACCAAAACCAGAACAAAGCAGATGGACCGAGCGGGAATTGAACCCGCGGCCTCTTCCATGCCAAGGAAGCGATCTTCCTCTGATCTATCGGCCCGCTCCTAGTAAGTTGGTCACTATTGGTTAAAAGAATTATTTATGGGGAGCATGACAGCCACAGGGATCTCCGTATAATGGATCACCCGGACCTCCCTTCCAGCTGTGAAAGGGACCGGAGGAGCCGTCCCCTGGCCTCGGAGAGCGAGGGGCGCTTTTGAATCATGCCATCACTGATATACCCTGATATCAGCGGAATTCCTTTTTCAGGCCCGGGCTGCCCTGACGGGAGGAGGATGTGCCTGCCTTCCTGCAATTCCCATACCTGCTTGGTCCCGCTCTTCTTACCCCGCTTGGCACAGGAAATTCCTTCTATTGAGACGATATCCATCGCAAAATCCACCACAGGGGCATTGGCAATCGCACCCCCAACCCCGAACGTGTCCACGATATCACGGTAGGCGATAATATCAGCCCGGGTAACCCCCCCTGACAGGACAATCTGGACATCGCGGTATCCCGCGGTGTCCAGCTCCCACCTGACCTCCTCGAGGATCGCACGCATGTTCCCCCTCCGTGATCTCGGGGTATCCAGCCGCACACCCTGCGCCCCGGAGCGCGCACCGGCCAGGGACTCCCTCTTCTCGTCACAGAATGTATCGCAGAGAAAGATCCGGGGGATATCCGGTCCTGCATATTTATCAAAGGCCGCGAATGCCTCCTCCGGAGATGGGTAACACATCACAAAGGAATGGGGCATGGTGCCGACAAGCGGGACTTCGGGGGGGGCTGCCGTGTTGGAGACCCCGTCAGCTCCTCCAATCCAGGCTGCGCGCTCAACCATCGTGGCGATGGCCGGATGCTGTCTCCGGGACCCGAACGAATAGATCTTCTTCCCCCCCGAGATGCACCTGATGGAGGCTGCGGCGGTTGCAATTCCCGATGCGTGGCAGAGGAGTCCAAGTACCGCCGTCTCGAAACGGGCATAATCCAGGTAATGTCCTTCGATCCTGAGGACAGGCTCCCCGGGAAAAAAGATCGTCCCCTCGTCCATTGCATCAACGGTGAGCGGGATCCCTTCGAGGAGGGAAAGGACATCATCGAGCCCGCAGAATACCGCCCATCCAAGGGGGAGGTCAGATGCCGTCACCTCCATGGCGACTACCGGGTTCCTCTCAGACCTGCGGAGAACCTCTTCGGTCCTGACAAAATAGATGTCCGTGCACTCACCGCTCCTGACCGTATCGTCATCAACCGTGGCAAACCTGCCCATGCAAAGAAGATCTGGAGGGGGCGGCTGATACACCTTCCGGGATGGTTGCAGTGGATCAGGGATGGACAGGACCGAAAATGATACATCACGCATGAGTGCTCACTATAATGAAGACAGGTGAGACGCCATGCTAGGAATTATTGGGGGGACAAGCCTTCTTTTCACCAGGCTGCCGGACCTTGAGAGAAGGGTGATCCACACCCCGTTTGGAAATTCTGAATTGCTCTGCGGGCGATGTGCACTTCTACTGCGGCACCAGCAAAACCGTCCCCCGCACCGAATCAATTTCCGGTCCCACCTTGCCTCGCTTGCACTCTGCGGGGTCACCCGGCTGGTTACCATCGGGTCGGCAGGGTCCCTGAAGGGAGAGATCCCCCCGGGATCAATCGTCATCCCCTCGGATTACATCAGCATGACCTCCATCCCATCCATCCATGATAATGCGATCCGGCACGTGCACCCGGGATTCTCAGCCGGGTTTTCAAGGCAGCTGGCAGCGGTTATCCCCGAAGCACGATGCGGAGGAGTCTATGTACAGACCCCGGGACCGCGAATCGAGACGAAGGCAGAGGTCCGCCTCCTTGCAGCCGGTGCTGACATTGTCGGCATGACCATTGCATCGGAAGCCACCCTTGCAAGGGAACTTGGCATGGAGATTGCGGCGCTCTGCACCGTTGATAACTATGCAAACGGGCTTTCCGATGAAGTCCTGACCTACGAGCACATCCTGAAATGTGCCGAAGAGAACAAGGACCGGACCGGTGCGATGGTGGAACGGATCATCGGGGGCCTGGCATGATCCCGGCCCGATCCCAGGAGTTCCCTGAAAAGCCGGGATCCCTCCTGATTGAAGGAGCACTTACCGGGGAGGGACTGATCGATATCTTCGTCAGCGAAGAAGGCATTATCGGTGCTGCCGGACCGGATGCCGGCCGGAAATTCAGGGCAAAAGCGGACTACCTCATCGATGGAACCCGCTCGGTAGCCCTCCCCGGCCTTGTCAATACCCATACCCATGCGGCAATGACCCTGCTCCGGGGATTTGCCGATGACATGCCCCTGCAGCAATGGCTCTCCGAAAAGATCTGGCCACTTGAAGCCCGCCTGACCGGGAAAGATGTCTACTGGGGCACCCGGCTTGCCTGCCTTGAGATGATCAGGAGCGGCACTACCACATTCCAGGATATGTACTTTTTCATGGAGGAGGCAGCCCGGGCAGTGGATGCAGCCGGAGTCCGTGCTGTCCTCGCGTACGGTTTCATCGACCTTGGCAGCGAAGAGAAACGCGAACATGAGATCCGGGCGACCGAACGGTTTGTCACGCATATCAAGGCCCTGGATAATCCAAGAATTACGGCAGCAGCAGGGCCCCATGCAATCTACACGGTTTCGGAGGAAGGTCTTTCGTGGCTCGCAGGATACAGCAGGGAGGAGGGGATAGGGATCCATATCCATCTCTCGGAGACTGAACAGGAAGTGACCGATTCCGTGAAGGCATTCGGGCTGCGACCCCCGCAGATTCTCGACCGGTGCGGCATCCTCACCTCCCGGACGGTTGCCGCCCACTGCTGCTGGCTTGACAAGGGGGAGTGCGAACTCCTGGGAAAACGGGGGGTCTCAGTCGCTTACAATCCTGCAAGTAACATGAAACTTGCTGTAAACCGGGCTATGCCCTACCACTGGCTCACAGAGGCAGGTGTCAATGTATCACTCGGGACTGACGGTTGTTCATCCAATAACAACCTCGACATGTTCGAGGAGATGAAGACGGGTGCCCTCCTCCAGAAATTTTATTGGAACTCCCCGACCCTCCTTCCTGCCTCCGCGATGCTCTCTGCGGCGACAAGGGGCGGGGCAGAAGCGCTCGGGACTGGAACCGGAATCCTCGCGCCCGGCCACCCTGCCGATATCATTCTTCTCGACAGGGATATCGTATGCAACACCCCGCTGCACAGTATCAGCTCAAACGCCGTGTATTCGTGCAACGGATCTGCAGTCACAACGGTGATCTGCCAGGGGAGGGTGTTGATGCGGGACCGGTACATCCCTGGAGAAGACGAGGTCCTCCGCCAAGCATCTGCCGCAGCCGCTGACCTGGTGGAAAGGACGGGGGTTGCCTGACCCTCCCT
>JAJRBV010000116.1 GCA_028679275.1 Methanoregulaceae archaeon | reverse complement strand
ACATCGATCCCTCTTTTTTTTACTACAGCATCTCTTTTTTATCCTCCCTGCTTTTAGGGGTAAACCTTCGCCGCAAGAGGACCATGAGAAGGATCGTTCCTGCAATAACTGCCAATGCCACGGTAAGGCCAAGGGCCATGTTTGCCAGGATCAATTCCCTGACAAGGCCCCACCCCAGGGCAAACGCCAGGCTTTCCACAGCCGCCCCTATCCCGACTGCCAGAAGGATCTCCCCGGGGGTGAGGCCGGCCATCAGTCCCACAACGGTCGCCCCCACCCCCCCGGTGCCCTGGAGGGGCAGCATGACAAAGAAGGCCACTCCCGGGATCCTCCACCGGGCCATCCAGGGCCGTTCTGCCATGAACTCCCTGCCCGTGGCGGTTGTTTTTTCGATCCAGGGGCCAAGTCGCGGAACCCTGATCATGAGGGCGAAATTCATGATCATGAAGAGGGCGGTGATGACATCGAGCAGGGTCAGGGTCAGGGCCATCAGCCACCACGGGATTCCGAGCCCGATCCCGATCGGAATGATCGATTCCTTTCCGGACGGGGGAATAAAATAGGCGATCATCAGCCCGCCGAGGATCAGGATACTTTCCCGGGGAAGGATGAAAATGCAGATGATGAAAAATAGTACCGCAAGAAGAGGCGGGATGAGAATGCGGATATACGTGTTACGCCGGGAGATGTCCTGCTTCTCCCTTGACAGCCACGACAGGTCCCGCGGTCTCATGTTCTCTTCCGGAGTATTTGCTACAACTCCTCATCTCTCTTTCCCAGCCTTAACGGCAGGTGACGCTGAGGAGGAGGAGATGAATCGTCCTCTTATTGTCAGAACCTGCAGGCTTCCTGAAGATGTATGGTGAAAGGAGTTCTACGATCCACTCGAAGCAAAGATTACACTGATGGAAAACGAGTGGGCTGATAACCCTGATGCCCGTTCAGTTCTCACAATAACACACAGGGAGATTGATCTCTTCCGGAAGTATTCTGATCACTATGGCTACCAGGTCTTTTTGCTCCGGAAAACCGGATAATGAAAGCGAGCCCGCTTGTATTTTGAAAAAAAGTATCAGGGAATCATCGCGCTTGCCTGTTCATCAAACGGATTGGTCCTGACGGCAAGTGAGAAGAGGTAGGGATAGTGCCCTTTCAGGTAGTGCATATACTCCAGCCACTGGATGATCAGGAGGCGGTACACCCTGCAGATGTCTCCGGTGAGGTGCCGCTGGTCGTTCTCAGGGAGCCGGGCCAGGTCTTTCCGGTGCTTGAGTTCCTCGGTAAGGTGGAAGACCCCCTGGAGCAGCTCGGTGAACGATTCATGTTCAAGCAGCAGGGGATTTTCCAGCAGGCGGACCAGGAAGTCCTCCTTTGATACGAGGAAAGCTTTCAACCCGGGGATATCGATCCCGGCAATCATCACATCGCATGAGTATCCAGAAAGAGTAGTACTCACCCGTTTGAAATCCTGCTCCGACCAGCTCTCCGAAATCAGGAGATCTTTCCTGATATCCGGCATACGGGGATCATGGTCCGAGAAGTAAGTGAGGAGATCGGTTCCAACGGTGGAGAAGAACGTCCCGATCACCATGTTCATCTTCTCAAGTTTCATCTTGCGATCCCGCATCTCGAGCAGCTGGTGCAGGATGAGGGTCACCAGCAGGACTTCGATCGGCAGGAAGGCAAGGTCACCGACGAGATATATCCAGATATGGTGGGGATCATGGAATAGTGCAAAATGGAGGATATAGAGGGCTACCGAGATGGCAATGAGGGCAGCAGCGATGGTGTAGGTCCATTTCCGGTCTAACAGGGGGATCACGCTCCAGGGTGAATTATGTACTTATCACATTGCAGAATATTATAAAAAATTCTGCTGGCCATAAAGACTGGACAGAAGACTTTCTCTTGTTTCTCACGCTCCACCAGAGGAGTATTGGGAGGGGAGGGGCAATCAGAACCGGCTACCATGCAATCGCCATCTCCAATTGTCTTTGAAAGAAAAGGATGGCCCATATCAGGGCTGCCGCAGGATTCGGCTGGGCAGTTCAATGGGCGAATATCTGCCCGATCCCGGAGGATCTACGCCACCCCTGCGTTGTACCAGGAGATAGTCAAGGCGATGATGAGAAGAAGCACTGCAGACACGATTGTCAGGCCGCAAATCTTTGAAGTGCCCCTGAAAGACCCAGTCCCCGGCCCCGGTCTGGTGGTCGAAACATTAACATCGTTCCCTACAGAAGTTATTGGCACTATGTGGAAGGCAGTGGAGGTTGATGCCTGGATTGCGGGCAGGAGATCAAGCCTCGAGGAAGCCCGGGTAACGGTAACCGGGATTATTGACCGCGTGCGGAACGATGGGGATACCGCGCTCAGGCAGCTCTCCCGGCATGTGGAGCTCACGGAGATCGCTGTTACTGATGAGGAGCGGGAAGCAGCCTACGATGCTGTTGATGAAAAGATCATCACGAGTCTTGCCGATGCAAAAGAGCGGATCGGGCACTTCCACGAACTCCAGCGATCGCGGGATCTCTGGCTGGAAGAGGTCGAGCCGGGGATCGTGCTCGGAATAAAGACGACACCCCTTCGCAGGGTCGGCCTCTATATCCCCGGAGGCCGTGCCGCCTATCCCTCTTCCGCCCTCATGTGCGCCATTCCTGCCCGGGTCGCCGGTGTTCCTGAGATCTGTGCCTGTTCTCCACCCCCAATCAGCCCGATGACCCTTGTCGCTTTGGACCTTGCAGGAGTGACCGAGATCTACCGGTCAGGAGGTGCCCAGGCAATCGCGGCAATGGCGCTTGGTACAGAGACCATCCCACCGGTGCAGAAGATCGTCGGCCCAGGGAATATCTACGTAACCCTGGCAAAAATGATGCTCCGGGAGCATGTCGAGATAGACTTCCCTGCGGGCCCGAGCGAGATCGGGATCATCGCGGACAACACTGCCCATCCACGGATAGTTGCCGCTGATATCCTCGCCCAGGCAGAACATGACCCGAATGCTGCCTGCATCCTGATCACTACTGATGCAGGTTTGCCGGAAAAGGTCGGCAGGGAAGTGGCGGCGATGACCGCACAGGCGCCGAGAAAGGAGATTATCGAACAGGCACTGAAAAATTCCGGCTATGTTATTGTCCGGGATCTCGGAGAGGCAATCGCTGCGTCCGATGCCGTTGCTCCCGAGCACCTCTCGATCCAGGTAGCCGATCCCCTTCCGGTTGTTATGCGGGTGCAGAACGCCGGGGCGATCTTTGTCGGGCGCTACTCAGCGGTTGCCTGCGGGGATTACGCGATCGGGACCAACCACGTGCTTCCGACTGCAGGATATGCAAAGACCTACTCAGGACTCGATGTACAGCACTTCTGCAAGACTGCATCGGTCGAGATGATCTCCCGCGAAGGTCTTGAGGTAATTGGAGATACAGTTGAGACCATTGCCGATGCCGAAGGCCTGCATGCCCATGCGGAGTCGGTGAGGGTCAGGAGACACTTAAAATAATCCTTTTTTCAGACCGGTGTCTCACTTATGCCCTTTCGGTCCGGGACTTGGATTTACCCGGATGTGCCGTTGGGGCACATTCCAAAAAAGGCAGTTCAGGGAATTACATCCCTGGCTTTTCACAGGTGCCCGGTGAATCACCAATAGATAAACCCCTCGGATTGAACCGGGAAATGTCAATTCCATTCACCTGTAACCAGTCATTGATGATATCGTCTTTTCTGATAAAAACCGAATATTCGCGGGAAGCTAAGTCGAGATCCTTTAGAATCCTATCCCTTATCTGTCCCAATGCCGGCTGGCTCGGTTTCCTTACATAATTTTCATCAAGATGAATTCTGCAAAGTGACCGATGATATTCGTAATAATCCAGACTTCGGTCCCCCTCTTTTTCCCCCCTAATTTCTATTGCAGTAGTAAGTTCCTTTTCAGCTTCTGCCCATTCAGGTTCACACTTATCTTTCAGAGCGATTCCCAGTTGGGCATGATTCTGGTGAAATCTTTTCTCTTTATCGGAGTAAATCAAAGCACGAAACAGTGGGATTGCCCGCTCCATCACCCTTGGATCGAACTTCATTTCTTGTCGAAAGGTCACGGCGCTATAGTACACCAGCTTTATTACATATTCCGAAGCCGCCGATATCTTTTTATTCAGTTCATCCTGTTTCACCAGAGGAGCACCGGGTGTTGGACGGAGTTGCGCATACAATAAGTCTATTGCTTCAGCATCTTTGCGTGCCTTCTCATCCATACTCCGAAGC
>JAJRBV010000068.1 GCA_028679275.1 Methanoregulaceae archaeon | reverse complement strand
GCCCCTGTCCCTGAACATCTCCTGCAGAGGTTCGATCTCCTGCCCTGACTTGAATGTATAGAAATGAATGGTCCCTCCCTGTTTTATCACACCGGAAAGAAGGTCAAGAACATTGTCAAGTCCATAGGGTGTGGGTGAGATAACCCGGTCAAATCCCGGGCTCACCAGGTCAGGGATACGGAATGCATCGTCGCAAAGTGCCTGCACCCTGTCAGAGACACGATTCAGCTCAAGGTTCCCGGAAAGCCATTTAAAAGCATCCGGGCTCTTCTCTATCGCAACCACGCTCGCCCCTCTCGCTGCCGCAGGTACTACGAATGGCCCGACACCGCAGAACGGAATGAGCACCCGTTCTCCGGGGGCGATCTTCTCTGCCACCCGCATACGCTCGGTGGCAAGACGGCTGTTGAAAAATACCGTTGCCACATCCAGCCGGTACCGATACCCGAACTCGTGGTGCTCGGTCGTGGTATCCGCTCCTATCAGTACCTCATAGGCGGCAATCCGCTCAACCCCTTCCCTTTTCCCTGACTTCCTGAGCACTGTTTTGATATTCCGCCGCTGCGACAGCAGGGCGATGGCAATATCTTCCCGGTAAGCCTCAAGTCCCGGTGGGATGGTGAGGATCGCGACATCCCCGATGACATCATACCGGTCCGAAACGAGGGCAAGCTTCTCTTCCGGGATGATACCGCGAAGATACTTCCGAAGGCTCATACTGGGAGGGTATATTATTGCGGCGTACTATTAATACGCTCCGGCGCTATTGCGACGGTGAATTTCCCCCGCCTGGAGGAATTCCGCCTTCATCTCCTAATCAGACCAGTGGGATCGTCTGCGTCCCGGTAAACGGGACCCCCCGTGAGATTCCGAAAATCTCGGGAGCGGCAACCCCTCTTACCTGCAGGGTTACCTCCCCGTCTGCGATGAGCCGGGCAATCGATCCGAGGATCCCGGCATTTCTCACCCGGACAGGGATGGTCACCTCGTTTGAGCCGGACCGGATCACGATGCCTGCCTGGTCACCATGCGAGAGAAACACCCATTCCTCCCCATCCCTGTAATACACGTCAAACGACAGAGATTTGAGCGTGATTCCGACCGGGTTTTTGTTCTCCACCCCTACCCTGATATCAAGGCCGAGGGTGTCCATGCCTGCAGAAGTGAGGGAGATCCCTTGTATGGTGATCTCAGGATCCTTCAGGAGAAGACCGCACCCGGCGACCACCACCCCGGCCACGGCCGGTGTCAGGGGCCAGAGCTCAATCGGCATGCAGTAGTTCTCATCCACGGGGTATATAGAGCCGCCGGATGGAATGAAAAGGATCAGGTTCCATTGAACCCAGTTTGCTTCATGAGGAGACTGCACCTGTGGTCCCCTCAAAGGCGGTTATATATTCACCCAATGGCAATCTTTGAGCATTCCATGGAGCAGAAAAAGAGCGTTCTCATTGAGGTGCAGATCGGAAAGATCCTTCTCTCTGCCCTCCTCATCGCGATCGGTATCCCGCTGCTCCTCGGGATTCTGATGGGCATCCCCCTCACGTCCGTGCTCTCCTTCATCGGTTCCATAGCCGTATTCCAGGCACTTGCCGCCCCGGTAGGGGTGATCCTCGACTTCGAGCCCTGGCTGGTTCTCTCGATCATGACCGCCTTTGCGTTCGGGATCTGCCTCGCCATATGGGAGTCACTCCAGACCTTTGCCCTCACGTCCGATCGGGTGAGCCGCTGGATTGCCAGGGTAGAGCAGAATATGCAGGATCACCAGTCCCTTCACCGCTATGGCCCGGTGTCCTGCATATTCATCGCATGGATCCCAGGAATCGGGCTCTACGGCACTCCTGCAATTGCCTGGATTCTCCGGTGGGACCGGATCCCGGCTGTCTTCTTCACGGTCACCGGTTTTTTCCTCGCCTCGCTCCTGATGATAATCATTGCAGAAGGGGCTTCCATTATCTTTGGATGATGAAGGAGAGGGTGTAATGAAGGGGTCCTTGGTGCCCTTCCGGCCCCGGTGCATATCCCCCTGATATTTCCTTCTGTTGATCAGGGTATGGGCTGAATCCGGTGCAACCCAATTATCATTACTGGATAGGCGGGTATCTTAGCCTTCCCTGAACTCCGCATCAATCACGCAGGGTTCAGGGGATCGCCCCCTCCACCATAACACTATTGCCCCGATAATGGCTACCACTCCAGCGACCAGGAGGAATGCCCCCAGCAGCTGGAAGATGAGCACCACAGAACGCTGGAGAAAGAGGAGAATGACCATACCAAGCCCGGTAAGGAGAAAACCCCCAGCGACAAGGAGGGCTCTCCTGATTGCGGGGGCGGGCTGGAAGAGGGCAGTAAATGCCCCGATCAAGCCGGCAATGATGCATCCGGCCCCGATCACGATGGCAATGAATGTTGCCGTACTTTCAGGGTTGAGGAATGAATACACGGCAAGGATTACTGCAATTACGCCTAAAATGAGCGGGACTGCAAAAAAACCGCCGCTTCCCTTCGCGAGAAATGCTGCCGCCGCAAGAAGGATTATGCCTGCAAGGAGGGCGATTACCGCGAAGAGATAGATCACGAGGGTGAGGGAGAGGTCGGGAAAGAGAAAGAATATTCCCCCGATGAGAAGCCCGATGATTCCAAGGGTGAGCGGGAACTTCCAGGAACCTGTCGTGCAGAGCATGCAGTAGGATGCCATACTACAGGGTTTTTCTTCATGGCCTTTAATCCTGCGGGTATGAGAGAGCATCAGGGCAGGCAGACCGGATTTCCCGAGTACTACCGGAACGTACGATGCCATACAGGACCGGGCAGGTATTCGGATAGACCCGGCAATGACCGGGAAAAAATGAGGGATCCTAATGCTTGACCCACATATAGAGCGATATTGCCGCTATTCCTGCGGAAACTGCGAGCCCGAACGAGAGGATATCCGTGCTTCCATCCCATGTCAGGGCTTCACCAAGAAGGACCACGGCAAGGGCGATAATCGCCAAACCAAGGAGTTTTGTCTTGAGGTCGTCAAGATTGCAGATCTTCAGCCACCCGGGGAGCGGAGCCTTGGCAATAAAGAGTTCAAAGAATCCGAGTGCAATGATATAAAACACCGTAGCCACGAGGAAGATGTCAATAATTTTGATAAAGGTCGCCAGGAATTCATTCAGCGTATGCATGTCAAATTGAGGAACCATGAGGGAACTGGCGATAGTGGTAAAGACAACGATAAAACCCACGACAAAGAGGTATACTGATATCATTGCTGTCCCGATCACCGCGAGGCCGAACAGCCACTTGCTTGACGCAGTAATAGCCCTGATCGTAGTGGATCCTGGGATATATGGCTCGCAGGTGTCGCTTTTTTCCTCACTCTCTTGTCCGGAGTTCATTCATGTAGCATTATTCAGGCGGGATATAAAAAGGGGTGGGAAACAGATCCAACCCTGCCAGGATGCCGGCAGCAGGACAAAAAAGATGATTGTGAGAGCCCGTTTGTTCCTGTTGACACCGCAGGGAACGTTCCTTCTTCTGCCGGTTCTCCTGTTCACGGGAAGGGCTGGTTGATCGTATCATAGACTTGTCGGGCAAGCGTGGCCACCCTTCCCGCCGTCTCTCCCGCTCCAGGTATCGCCCGGGTCAGGTAGGCACCTTCC
>JAJRBV010000062.1 GCA_028679275.1 Methanoregulaceae archaeon | reverse complement strand
CCGGCAGGTTATCATCACCGGCCTTGGCCCTGATTCCTCGGGTTCGATGTACCTGTCCAGAAAGACCCAGGCCCTTACTTATCGTGGAGGGGCATCCGGTTATACCGTTGCCTGATTCTTCCTTTCGGGGGCCGGGAATACTTCATTTTTCCCGGGAGAGAAGGAGTGACCTTTCCGGATACAATGAAATTACAGCCTGATTCCGGGGGATATCGTTCCGGCTCCTGAAAAAAATCAGCCTGGTGAATACCAGCACCTTTATCGCTGGTTGTCTTCCCCCTGCACCCGTTCCTGAATCAGACGGGAAAGGCTTTATTCCATAAAATACGAAAATTATTCTTCCTGAGGTGCACCTGTGCCAAAATTCCGGTTATTCTGGTTTTCAATTCTTTTCCTCGTGTTAATGCTCATCATGCTGCCGGTTTCGGCAGTACAGGAAAAGATCGTTATCTATTCATCGGATTTTTCCAAAGATCCGGGCTTTACCACCAATAACCCGTCACGCTACTACTGGGACGTCACCCAAGAACAGTACCATTTTGAGACCGAGGGAGGTACAAACGGGTACGCCTTTCTTCCCGTTGAACTTGGTAATGACCCCTTTACCCTTGAATATGATATCAACGTCAGCTCCATTGAAAAGGACGGAGCGGTCAGGTTTGGCCTCACCAGCACTGATATGGATATCTCAAAAGCGGCCAATATCCTTGGGATATTCGAATACGGACAGTACGGAAGGCTGATGAGTCTTCAGGTTATTGACCAGAACAACCACTTGTATGAGACAGACAGCCTGTACAGTACCTACTGCGGTGGGCAGCGGGACTGCGAAACGAAACTGTTCGAAGAGAATGTCACTTACCACGTTGAGATACGGTATAACAAGCAGCTCAACCAGGCTGATATCAAGGTCACCGAGAAGAAGTCCGGCGGGCTGGCCTGGGGGTTCTATATACCGATCGGCCCGAATCTCCACTCCCTGAGCAGGCTTGCGATCACCACCAAGGGGGATTATATCCTTGACAACACGGCAGTAGGGTATCTTGACAATATAGAGTTGTATACCTACCGGGAAGTCATACCCACAGTCGAAACAACCCCCCCGACCACGGTCCCCACCACGGTCCCGACACCCACCCCGACACCCACCCCGACAAAATCCCCGGTCAGTCTTCACCTGGCATGGGGTGCTTTAGTAGTGGCTGCCGGACTGCTGGGAGTATACGGGAAAAACCGGGGGTAACCAATATTCTCATCTCCAGGAAGGCCGATCATGAGGGGGAGCCGCTCCATGACCCCTGATCCCGATGAGCACGTGATCGAAGCGATTGGCAGGTGCAGGATTGTCATCAGAAAAGGATCGGTGGTTGAGGTGGGACCCCCGCTTATCAGGGAATGTCCGCTGGCCCGCCGGTTCGCCCGGCCCGTTGATCCCATAACCTCCGAGGCGGTGAAGGAGAACATCAGTCACCGGATACGTGCATTCGGGATGTGTACCCCTGATCGCAAGGTCCTGATGTCCGGTGAATTTGTTGGTTTCGGGGCCTCCGAGCTGATCAGCTTCGGCCTCTCTTCAGGAGTGCTCGATGCCGCTGTTATCGCCTGTGATGGTGCGGGAACCGTGATCGCTACCACTCCTGACCTTGTCCAGGGTATCGGCGGGAGAATGTCCGGGCTCGTGAAGACATCACCAATCCCGGCAGTAATTGCAGCGATTGAACAGCATGGAGGGATCGTCCCGTTCAGGGATACTGCCGGGATGGACCAGCCGGGCGGTGTCCGGATGGCTGTTGCCTCCGGATATTCGAAGGTAGCGGTCACGATTGCTGCCCCGCCGGATGCGATCGCCATCCGGAACCAGTTCCCGGATGCATTCATCATAGCCGTCCATACTACCGGGATCACCAATGAGGAAGCCCTGGTGCTGGCTGAACATGCTGATATTGTCACTGCCTGCGCATCCCTGGCAGTCCGGGAGGTTGCCGGAAAAAAAGCCCTCCTCCAGGCAGGGTCATCCATCCCGGTTTTTGCCATGACTCAGCAGGCAAAAGATCTCATCCTCGGAAAGGTCAGGATCACCCCGGGTCAGTTTGTAGTAACGGGGGCAAAGCTTCCGTATGGCGAAGATTCAGGCCCAAAACCCCTGGTCTGAACGACAGCCCTTACTTTCTCCCACTGAAAAACGGGTATTTCATGAAACCATCGTTTCCGGCCTGATTCTTTGTAAAAGTACCCGGGTGTAGGAATGGCCCAAAAACAAGGTGCATGTTCCGTGTCTCGTTGTTGAAAATACCTGGTAATCCGGTGAAAACAGGAAATAATGCGAGGGAAGGGATTTGAACCCTAGAACTCCTACGAGACGGACCCCTCAAGCCCGCGCCTTTGACCTGGCTCGGCAACCCTCGCACGTGCCATATTACAAACGACTTCTATCTAAAAAAGGATATCCATCCCAATCGGGAGACCAGGGAGGCTCCGTGGTACCACCATTCAGAGGAGAAGGGAGGCTTGGGCCCTTTATTTTCCTGTTCACTGATGCTATTTTCACAGCAGTGATGTATAAGAACCGGCAGACCGAACACTCTCTTACCATGTGGTCTGATATCATCAGGGAATTTGCCGATTCACCCTCCCAGAGCAGGGTGGCAGGATTTCTTCTCGAAAAAGGATTCGGGGTGAATGCAGAGGGCAGGATCGTATGCAATGATATCGAGATATCGGCAACGAAGGTCGCAAAGGCCATCGGTACCGACCGGAGGGTGGTGGATGCCACTGCCCGCCACATTCTCGAATCGGCATCCCTGAGGGAGGTCTTTACCAATATCCGGGCCACCCCGGACCTGTCCCTTCTCGCCAGGCCGCTCGGACTCTCGGTTATCACCGTTATCCCGAATGACGCTCGGGAAAGGGGGATTGTCGGAGCAGCAGTGGAGGTGGTGACCGAAAACAGCTTAAACATCCGCCAGATCTTTGTAACCGACCCGGTCCTTGCAGAGGAGCCGAGACTGGTGATAATCATCGACGGGGATATCCCGGGAACCGTTATTGAATCAATCAAAAAACTCCCTCAGGTGAAACAGGTCATCCTTTAGAAGCAGAGGGAGCGGGGCATCCGCTCCTTCAGTATAGGGGAGAACGCCGGACCTGCTCCCCGAAAAGCCACAGGCGGTAGATACGGTACTTGATCTTCCTGTCGAGATATAATGCCGATTCCAGGCGCCCGAAGATATTGACTTCCACACTCCCCTTTATGAGGTTATCAGCATTGGCAACCAGCTTCTCTTCACCTGTCCGGGGCATGCAGTCGATCGGGAGGAGCCGTAACAGGGTGCATTCTTCCGACGTCAGGCCTGCCCCAGTGTGGCACTCCACGATCCGGGCAATGGAAGGGGCCATTCCAATTCTCCGGCAGTATTCGGCACCGGCCTGGGCATGATGAAGCGAATGAGTGCCCCCCCTCCCGATATCATGGAGGAGGGCTCCGGCATTGACGAGCTCGCGATCAAGCACCCCTGACCCGCCGGCAAACAGAAGGGAGAGATCACGGACGGCATGACAGTGGGCGATCACCCGCCCGCTGCACCCGGCCTCCCTGAGAACGGCGTCGTAGTACGTATCGTCCTTATGCATGCCCGAGTGTCTCTTGAATCTCCCCGATCCTCTTTTTCAGGGCCCGGAGGAGCATCTCGTTGTCGTAATGCTCCATCTGCAGCTCGCATGCAGGGCAGATAAAGGAGACATCAAAAGCCTGGTTGAAGGTGACAATGACCCCGCAGGACTTGCAGATGTAAAAATCGTTCTCTTCCTCGAATTTTTCCCGCGCCTTCAGCTTCTCGAGGATATCTTCGAGATCCTCACGGATTACCTCGTAGATCGAATCGATGCGCAGGTGCCAAAGATACGTAAGCCAGCCAGTTTCATTATTCTTGATCCTCCGGTACTCAGCAAGCCGTTTCTCGTAGAGAGTATAGAGGGTGTGGCGGACCGAATTTAAGTTGATCCCGGTCTGCGCAGCGAGTTGTTCGTCACTCCACTCGCCTTCTTCGGGGAATTTCTCAAGAAGTGCCATTCCCTCTTCGCCGATCAGCCGTAAAAGGTACGCCCTTACTGCCGTGTTTTCCAGGACCTCATCCATAGAGCCTTCCACCCATATATTGTTGTACTGTTCTAATATGCTTATCCAGCATTGCCATAGCCTCTGAGTACCCGGCTCCCCAGCCATACACGCTTAAAAGAGCCTGCCCTTCCTCAAAACAGGCGCCAGGGCGGGGAATGTCCGCAATCAGCGGGGAGAGCCGTACCAGGTCAGGACCTAAAACCATATCCCTCCCGGCAAAGAGGATCGTTCTTGCCGCTACCTGACGGCATATCGGTCTCCGGGCAGGGAGATTGCCCCGGCACGCCTCCACATGGGCCGAGAAGAGGTTTCTGCCTGTCGCAATTTCAATAGTATCAAGGGTTGCCTGGAAACGGGGGTTGACCTCGATCGCATGAATCCTGTCACCTGCAACAAAATCGATCCCGATCGTGCCGGTGCAACCGCTCTGTTCCGCGATATGCTCGGCATACCGGATCATCAGGGACGCGGCATCACCCTGGAAGGGAGTAACGGATCCCGAGAAACCAAACGCGGAATCCCCGTTTCCACGGAGCATCTGCCGGTTTACTGCTACCGCTACCGCCGATGAACCTGTTGCGAGGCAGCAGACCGATGAAGGGACACCATGCACAACCTCTTCGGAGAGATACGGGAGATCCCCGTACTTCTCCGTCCAGCTGGAGAATCCGGAGTCGTCGTGTACCACGGCGTTCCTCCATCCTCCCGAGCCCTTCCTTGGTTTGAGCATCGCAGGATATTTTCCCGGAGAGAGAAGTTCCGGAGTGGGAATTCCTGTCTCTTCGAAGAACCGGTGTGTTGATAACTTGTCGAGGAACCGCCCGACTTTTTCAGGAGGAGTGCCGCAGAGGCACCTGACAACAAGGGCTTCCGCCCCCGAGGCAGGGACAATAAGATCCGGGTGATACCGCTCGCACATCTCCACAACAGCCCCCTCGAGATCCCCCGGTTCGGCAAATGCCATGGCTTCCCGTGCATAAAACATCAGGTCCTGGTCGCAGAAGTGATCCACGGCATACACTTCGTATCCGGCAGCATACGCCGACTGCACAATGTGGCGGGTGGCAAACCCTGCAACAAGGACCCTGCCTATCATAACTCCTCGGTGCGTTTCCCTTCCGGGGAGGGTATGACACGGATTTTTGCTCCCGGATACTCGCATTCGAGCTCCGCTCCTGAAAAAAGATGGTCAAGAAAGACCGCAAGACTTGATATTTCTGAATGAGGTTGCCCTGTAACCCCGATATTGTAATCAGAAAGGCCGTACAGTTCCCCGGGCACTTTCTCGGCCCCGACGACAACAAGGATCCTTGATCTCTGCCGGATCTCCTCCTCCCTGTCCTGGAGCCGCTCACCGTACATGGTCAGGTGGACCACGCAGCCTCCGGACTCTTTCCATTCCCTGATACAGCGCTTCCACGGAGTTTTATGCTCGATGAAAAAGTCGCCGCCCCAGCGCTGGACCACATCCGATATGCTCTGCACCACACCCTTATCTTCGGCGGCCAGGTACATTCCCCTCGCACCAAGGGCCCGTGCGGCAAGTCCGACATGGGTGGTTACCCGCTGGTCCCGTTCAGGCCTATGCCCGACCCGGAGAATCACTATCTCAGGCATGGTTATTCCGGCTTTTTCCGCTCCTTTATGATCCCGTTCTCGATAATGAACGGTGAGGTGTCATCATACTTTGACCGGCAGGAGAGGAGAACCTCCTGAACTGAGCGTATCCTGCATCTCCCTTCATATCGTTCGATGAGAAGGGCTTTTTCAAGACGGTCAAGAGAATCTGCAACCTCATCTCTGCTATGGCCGGTCTTTCCGGACAGCGCCGCAATATCCTGGCAGGGTTCATCTGCCAGTATATGATAAATCCACCAGTCCAGATCCTCTTCCTTCACCTGTACACATTCCGCGGGTCCCTGATTATAGATTTTTGTTTCCGGACAGAGAGGATAGTTTATCCCCTGCCATTCCGATATGAGATTCAGTGAACGACAAGGACCCTGTACCCTTCAGCGAACTCAGTCGTATAGCCGACCAGATTCTCGAGATGGGAGAAGATCAACCGGATGTACTGGCCAGGGAGCTCGAACGGCTTCCCCCGGATATCCGCAACGAGCTGCTCACCTCAGATCTCCTGAATGCCTTTCAGGTATTTTACTACTTTTTCAGGGAGAATCCGGGTGACCTTGAACGGGACCGGCTCACCCTCCAGCCTGCGTCTGCCCTCCTCACCGGTGTGATGATGACCGGAATCGACCTCTTTGAGATACTCTTTTCAATCGAAGCCGGCGTACCGGTAATTTCGGTGAGCGACGGGGATCAGGTTATTGCACGATACCAGGGAACCGATGCTTTCAGGAAGGCCGTCCGGTTTCTCGACGAAACTCTCTGATCCCGGACCGGTTCAGAATAGTCCGCCCGTGATCAGATCATGTCGCACGCGGGCTTTTACTACTCTGGGGAGTGAGCCCTTGCGGTAATGCCAGTCTCCGATAATCACGCAGATCCCGTCACATCCGCCAAGAAGCGCCTCATCGACCGCTGAAGTATCCCCTGTTCTGACCCTGTTGCAGACCGCAGTCGCCCAGGCATCAGCGAGCGCGGGATTGCGAGAGATAACGGTGACCGAATCGGCCACGCCAAATGATATGGAGGGGCCGACGGTTGCTGATGAAGTACATATGCCAAAGATTCCATCACGAGGTCCGGCCACAAAGGCATACCGGTCTGATAATACAGAGGTGCCGGCATGAATACCTATGGTTATCTTTCGGTCGGTAAGAAGTGCGATGTCACCGCCATTGTCAATTATTCCGAACGTCGCTCCTGCCTCCTCCATTGCTTCCAACCCTGCCCATGCTATCGATCCTGCAACCGCAGCCATAGGCCCTACCCCGGAAACAGCGGAAGCATCAGACATGCGATCGACTATCTCTATCCCTGTATCAACACGATAGGGTTCGAATGTGGAACGAAAAAAGGGATCTCCGGAGATATAGTGTTCAAGCTCCTGGCGGGCACGGGTAATCCCCTCCCTTGCAGCAGCTATATGCCGCTCCTCATCCGCGAGAATGGTTGCAATCGTCTCCCTGAGATGGAACCGGCTCCGGATCATATACATACCTTCTCTGGCGCAGGGAGACAAATACCCGTAGGATGGAGGTTTTCCCATTCACGGGACCGGTTCACAAACAGGGAGTTATTTATCGGATTACGAATGAGCCATTCATGCAGGAAGTATGAGAAGAGGAGGGCTCCGGGCCCGGAAATCATGGCGGGTCGGTACCCGGAAAGCGGCTGATTACCTGATCATGGCACGGATACGTGATCAGGCGCTGAGCTCGCTGATCACCTCGTTTCCCACGATCCTTGGAATATCCTCAGGAGAATCCCGCGAACCCCATATCACCCTCTTCGGCCCGTTCCGGTCCCTTGCACGCGGGGACGCAATTTTAACCAGGGTCCGGGATGCCGCATCTTGCCTTAACAGGGTCTCCTGCACTATTGGTGAACTGGTCCGACTGAAGGGAGTACGGGGGGGGGCGGTTGCACTCAGCCTCTCCCCCGGTGAGGATCTTGCCGGATTTTACCGGCAGCTGGTTGCCCGGTTTCCCCTTCTTACCACCAGATGCATATGGATTGATAAAGCCCCCGGCCACCGGATCTTCCACATCTCGCTCCGGTTCAATATTCCGTTCCGGGAGTTTGATTTGATCTGGAAAAGAGTCACAGAGCTCCCCCCTTCACCAGAATATGAACCTGCGGGGGGGAAGGGGACCCTGCCGTCACTCCAGACCTACCTGCGGGCCTGTGATTCCCCCCTTGATATCTTCCGGATCTCAGTGATACGGAGGGGAGCACTCTGGAAAGAGTTCGATCTTCCCCGAAGGGTATGGCTCTCAAGGAAGGAATCAGCAGATACCGGGGAATGGAAGAAAACCCTCCGGACCTTCAGGAACAATGAGGGAATGGAACTGCATGGTCCCGCTCATGGCGGATCACCCCAACAGTTCGTGATCTCTGATCTCCATCTCGGGCACCGGAACATCATCCAGTACTGCCGCCGCCCATTTTCATCATCAGATGAGATGGACGAGGTATTGATTCGGAACTGGAATCACCGGATTGCACCCTCTGACGAAGTTTTCTACCTCGGTGACCTCTGCCACGGGAAATGTGCAAAACCCGCATCAGCATATCTTTCCCGTCTCAACGGCCTGATCCAGGTCATTTCAGGGAACCATGATGAAGAAATTCCCGGGGCTGTCCCGAGCCTCCGGTTGCAGTATGGCACAACTGATTTTTTTTTCATCCATGATCCCGTTGGGGCACCGGATGGTTTTCCGGGATGGATCGTCCATGGCCATCTCCACAACAACGATATTGTCCGGTATCCTTTCATCAATGCGGGAACACGGTCTATTAACGTGAGTGCAGAACTGCTGGATTATATCCCTGTCAGTCTCCAAGAACTCTGCGGATTTCTTACAAAAGTGCAATCCGGTGAGAAGATTTTATCCTTGAAAGAGGCACGGGCACGGTATTCTTCCCGATACCCTGCCAACCCGGAGGGAATCCTTCACCGATAACCGATGACAGGCACTTTCATCGGTATCACCAGGGTTCCTCGCACTGCAATAATTAAGGTGGGCGTCCTGAAAGAATGACTCTCCCATTCACCCCTCCCCCTTGTGCGAAAGAGCCCGGTGCGGGCAGATCTCGATGCATCGTCCACAGAGAACACATCGTTTCTCATCCATCATGAGTCTCCATTCCGTATCGAAAGAGAATACGTCCTGAGGGCAGATGCTGATGCAGGCACCGCAATCCACGCACCGGGTCTCATCGAGAGTGATGATTTCCTCGAGAACCCTGACCGCAGCACCGAGATCAGCCAGTCGCTCTTTTACCATCGCGCAGGACTCATCAGGGATATCGATCAGCGCCTCGCCTTCTGATGAATCGATCAGTGCCCTCTCAACATTGATGAGCACCCCGGTGTCCCTGACTACCTGGGCAATGATGGGTTTTTTCCCGGCCTTGCGTGAAAACGTAACGACGAGTTTCATTTCAGCCACCTCCCGCCGAAAAGCTTGCCAAGGTTCATTGCAGTAAGCATCCCGATTACCCGTTCTTCCCTGTCAACGACAGGGAGTGCACTGATATTGTGCTGTTCAAGCTTCCTCACTGCGATATCAACTGCCTCATCAGGGGTGGTGGTGATCACCTTTTTCTTCATTATGTCCCTGACCAGGGATGCTTTCCCGGGGCTGGCCACTGCTTTTGAGACATCATACGTTGTTACAATCCCGACCAGCCTCCCCGATTCCCCGATTACCGGGAGGTGGTTTGTCTCACCCTTCAAGAGTTTTTTTGCGGCAGTCCGGATCTCCTCGTCCTGCCCGATGGCGATAACCTTCCGGTCCATGATATCGAGGACACGCGGACCCCTGACCGTCTCCCGCAGGGGGATGGCTACCCGTGCCGGATCGATCGCCCGGGTCGGCAATACCGGGGAGAGTTTTCCCGCTTCCACCC
>JAJRBV010000148.1 GCA_028679275.1 Methanoregulaceae archaeon | reverse complement strand
CCTGCACTCCCCGGATTTCCTGTCCTGGTATGGCCCGGCAACCGGCGTCATCCGGCCACGCCGGTCAATGGCTTTACGGAGCTCGAGGCGGTGCTGCTTCCACCAGAACACGTCCTGTTTATCCCCGAATGTGCAGATCATCACCGCACCGGATCCAAATGCAGGGTCGACTGCTTCATCGACGATGACGGGAACGTCATGCCCGAAAATCGGGACTTTCAGGCGGCGGCCCGAGATATCTTTGTACCGCTCATCGCCGGGATGGACCGCAACTGCCACACATGCAGCAAGCAGCTCAGGGCGTGTGGTCGCAATCTCGACCCCGTCAAAATCAAAGTAATTCAGAAGTGTCTCCCGCGGTTCATAGGAAACCTCGGCAAAAGCAATAGCAGTCTCGCAGCGGGTGCAGAAATTCACCGGATGCTCGCTCTGGTAGATATACCCTGACGCGAGCATCTTCAGAAAGGAGATCTGCGTCTTTTTATAATATTCAGGAAGCATCGTGATGTATTCGTTGGACCAGTCAACCGAAAATCCCAGTTTCCTGAGAGTCAGGCGCATCTTTCCGATATTTGCCAGGGTAAGCTCCCGGCACATCTCCCTGAATCTCTCCCTCGGGACATCGTTTTTTGTTATCCCGTGTATCTCTTCCACCTTCACTTCGGTCGGCAGCCCGTGGCAGTCCCATCCCTGGGGAAACATCACGTTGTATCCCCTCATCCGCTTATACCGCGCAATAAAATCGATATAACACCAGTTGAAGGCATTTCCTATGTGGAACGTCCCGGTCGGGTACGGGGGAGGGGTATCGATAACAAACTGCGGGAGCTGAGACGTCCGGTCAAAATAATGATCTTCATCGCGCCAGATACCCTGCCAGCGGGGCTCCACTTCTGCAAAATTATAGTTTCTGGGGAGATCCTTTGGGAGAAACATTTTCCTCATATTTGTTCTGGCATGAAATATATTGTTCGAACCAGGGAATACTTCCCCCTGACCGGCTCCTGCACGGTAAGGATTCCCGGGACGGGGAGGTTTCATTGCGCGTCCGTATGTTCTTGAAAAACCTCTTGAGTATAAGGCACCAACCATACACGGGATGTCCGAACAGTTCGGGGACAGGCTGGCTGCAATCCTTGCTCTCTCCTTTGTCCTTATTGCACCTTTTATCCAGCCACCCTGGGTGCTCACCATCATGATCGTGCTGTTCTCGTCAACGCTGTACCTGATCAGGAAGACCCGCTACCTGGCAATCGCCCTCATCCCCATTGCGGCCCTGTATGGCCTCTCTCTCCTCCCCCTCCTTGTTTTCTGCTGCACCATCACCATCATGGTCATGGGGGAACTGGCGTTCCGCCGGGGGGCAGGCGAGCTACCTTCCTATATCGCATATATCCTGGCTGCATTCACCGGGTGCATCCTTGTGATGCAGTACCTGCAGCAGTATGTTCCCCTGGTGATCCTCTTCGGCGTGGTGGTTGCCGTCCTTTTAAAGGCGATACTCCGCGGCCGGGAGGATGCCCTGATGATCGAGGCCCTTGGGATCGCGATGACCATGTACCTTATTGCCGAACTGAATTACCAGGCGGACATGGTCCTTATCATCGCGGCAGTTCTCATCGCATTCGGGTTTGGTTATTTCTCGTACCGGACCAAAACCGCCGATGTAAGCGGCCTCTTTTCAGGAGCCCTGATCGGGATCATCCTGATCGTGTTTGCGGATATCAGGTGGTTTCTGATCATGCTCGCCTTCTTCATCCTCGGGTCCGTGAGCACCCGGTACCGGTATAATGACAAGGAAGAGATGGGGGTGGAACAGAAGCACGGTGGTGCCCGGGGCTATCTGAATGTCTTTTCAAACGGAACGGTTTCTGCTGCTGCAGCCGTGCTCTGGGGTGTGACCGGCAATCCGCTCTGCGCTGCACTGTTTGTCGGGAGCGTCGCCACCGCCGCGGCAGACACGATGGCAAGCGAGATTGGGGTGACAGGAGGGGAACCGTATCTGATCACAACCTTTTCCCGTGTTCCTGCAGGGACAAACGGGGGTGTGACGCTTCTTGGAGAGACCGTCGCTGCTGCAGGGGCCTTCATTATCTCGGTAATCGCATTCCTGCTCGGGATCATCCCCCTCCCGGTGGTTGCCGTGGGGACCATTGCCGGCTTTATCGGGACGAACATCGACAGCCTTGTAGGGGCGGTAATCGAGAACAAGGGGGTTTTCGGGAATGCCGGTACAAACCTTGTTGCGACAGCAGGGGGGGGAATTTCCGGTCTTCTCCTGGCCCTGCTCATTTAGTACTTGTACCAGCGTCCCTTGCTGTCATACTCTCCCCGGATTGCGGGGCTTTCCTGTTCCTTCCCCGCATAATCCCGGTAAAAGAAAGCCTTGAAGGCGTACAGAAGAGAGAATGCGAGCGCGGTACCGGCAAAGAAAAATAGTGCCGTAACCAGGATTCCGTCCTGACCGATCAGGGTATTGAACTGTTCCAGGGTAAAGGACTGCATCTCTTCAGGAGTAAGGCCAGAGATCGAGACGAGCCTGTCATACAGTGATGCGGTCCAGAATAGCAGGGTTACAAACGCGACTGCAATGCCGAGAACAAGGGAAGTGAGGTAAAAAATCACGCAGGAATGAGTGTTCCGGATAACAAATTTCACGCTCCGCCTGATTGATTCAAACACGGTCTTTCCTTCGAGTACCGCTGCGGCATCATAAAAGATTGTGAAAAAGAGGATGGAGAGCCCGCAGGACAGGACCATGAAGACGAGAGCCTGTCCGCCGATTCCAAGGGCAAGGAGCGGGATCATGAGGAGAAAGATGGTGATCACTATGGCAAAGAGAATGATGAGCGAGGGAAGGAGCACACGGAAATATCCGGAAACTCCCTCTGATGCGAAGGAATGAATACCCGTTTCCCCTGTCCTGACCATTCCGAGCAGTCCTGACATGAAAAAAGGCAGGAGTACGAGCAGGATGATCAGGAGACGCTGGGCGATAAACAGGCCGAGGAAATACTGTGTCAGGATGAAGGAAGCTGCGATGCCGCCAAGTGCAAGACCCGGTAACCATGCCGCAGGAGACCGGAGCAGGCTGGCAGCAGAACGGAGTGATACCGTCACCATGGCTAACGTACCCTCGGCATTGCCACGATCTCCCTTACCTGGAGGTCAAAAAACGACGCGGTATGAGATGGCCTGATCACACACACCGTGTCGGCTCCGCTATACGTGCCTCCGCAGGCCACTACTTCCTCATTCGTATCGACTGCTCCCTGGTCTGTGGCGATAAGAACGCACTCGACTGCAACTTTGAGCCCTACTGCAATGACTCTTCTCAACGCTTCGGCAATTGCCTCGGTCCGTGATCCACCGCCAACTTTCGGTGAGCGGGATAAGGCTCGTTCGAGTCCTGAAAGGGCGTGAGTCCCGGTGATAATCCGTACACCCCCGGCACGGAGTCCGGCCGCGGTCTCCCGGGAGAATTCCCAGATTCCCGGCTGGGAGAATCCAACGACGTGGGTGACAACTATCAGCGAAAGTCCGGTCCCTTTCATGGCAGAGTAAAATTCCAGGGCCGTCTCACCCGAAGTGCTTGCGACCACCACCTTCGTAAGGCCGAGTTCCTGGGCCCGCTCCACTGCGAACCGTGCACAGTCGGAAGTGTTCGCGGGGCCCGGAGCATCGAAATAATACGTGTTTCGGGCGATAAATGACATAATAACAGATTAATTAGGTAGTATCACTTAAAGGAAATTGCTATGATCACGCTTGCGCTGGCGGGAAAACCAAACTGCGGTAAGTCCACGTTTTTCAGGGCTGCGACTCTTGCCCCGGCAGAGATCGCCAACTACCCGTTTACTACCATCAATGCCAATTTCGGGGTTGCCTTCACAAGGACACTCTGCCCCTGCAAAAGTCTGAAGATCCCCTGCGAAAGCTGCCATGAGGGAGTCCGGTTTGTCCAGGTCAACCTCGTGGACGTTGCCGGGCTTGTCCCTGATGCACACAAGGGCAGGGGGCTTGGCAACCAGTTTCTCGATAACCTGAGGCAGGCAGATGCCATCCTCCATATTGTTGATGCCAGCGGCGCGACTGACAGCGAAGGAAATCCTGTCGAGATCGGCAGCCATGACCCGAAAAAGGATGTGGTGTTCCTTGAGTATGAGATGACGATGTGGATTTACGGGATTGTGGAGAAGCACTGGGCAAAACTCCACAGGCAGGCACAGTCAAAGACGTACCCGATCCACAAGGGGATCTCTGAAGTGCTCACCGGGCTCCGTATCACTCCAGAGGACGTGAGGGATGCCGAAGAGACGGCAGGGATCGAACTGACCCACGCGGATACTGATGCCCTCATCCGCTTCTGCAGGGAGATAACAAGGATCAGCAAGCCGATGGTCCCTGTAGGGAACAAGGTAGACCAGGCACCCCGGGCCATTATCGAAACCCTGAAAGGTGACGGGTTCCTGTTTGCCTCTGCGGCGGGAGAACTTGCCCTCCGGAACGCGGCCCAGGCCAGGCTGATCCGGTACCTGCCGGGCGACACAGGTTTTTCCCTCACCAATGAACAGGCCCTTTCAGCACCCCAGAAAGCCGGGCTTTCGAAAATCGCCGAAGTCATGCAGAAATACGGCGGTACTGGGGTGCAGCAGGCAATCGATCATACGATACGCACGGTACTTGGCCTGATCGTTGTCTTCCCGGTGGAAGACGAGCACAAGTACTCTGACAGCAAGGGGAAAGTCCTCCCCGATGCCTTCCTGATGAAGAAAGGCTCAACCCCCCGCGACCTCGCCTTCATGGTACATACGGACATCGGCAAAGGGTTCCTGTATGCCGTTGATGCCCGGACCAAGATGCGGGTCAGGGATACCCACGAGCTCAGGGACGGGGATGTGATCCGGATAGTCAGTACTGCAAAATAACCCGTGTCCTGTTCAGAGTCTCCCTGCAACCCTCCCTCCAGTCCATCCCCCGCAGCTGCCGGGGTTTACAGGGATCAGATCTTCTGAAGAAAAGGCCACCTGTTTTTTTAGGAAATTATTTCTCGCGGCAGACATGTTTTTTTCATGATTTATGCGTAAATCAGCGGTTTTTCTGAGATATATTTATATACTCATATTCATTACCTCAATATAATATGGGTGGAGAGGTCTTCCAGGCCCAGGTTATCAAAAACTTCTTTGATACCATCACCGGCACGGACCGGAACCTGACCCGCATTTACCTGTGCGTGATCAGTCTGGCGAAGCTTCGCATGGAGAACCCGGAAAAAATCTCGTTCCTAGTGGACCAGATAAAGAAAAGCAAGCAGCAGCGGGAGCTTTCCGTTGATATCCTTGATTATATGTGCGATGC
>JAJRBV010000090.1 GCA_028679275.1 Methanoregulaceae archaeon | reverse complement strand
CGCCCCGGGGCTTTGTACATCGTCAACTCAATATTTTTTTCTGGTTGACGATAAAGTACTACCGCTGGATGCAGTCCCCGCCAATAACTCTCTCAATCTTGCCGTTATCCTTCCTGATGAGGAGCGCCCCGTACTCATCGATATCGATTGCCTCTCCTTCGAAGGTCGCTTTCATGGTATTGATCCTGACCCGGTGTTCAAGAGTACAGGAGAGGGACTTCCATTCCCTGGTGACCGCCTCGTACTCTCCTGCCTCGATGAGGAGGTACCTGCTCTCGAATTCACGGAGGAGCCGTGCGAGGAACGATGCCCGGTCCACATCATAACCCATCTCAGCGGAAATTGAGGTTACCGCGCTCTTAACCCCTTCGAGATCCTGGGGGGAGATGTTTACATCAACGCCTATCCCGAGCAGGCAGTAGTGAATGTCGTCTGCCTCGGCAAAGAGCTCAAGAAGGAGGCCGGCGACTTTCTTATCCCCGATATAGATGTCATTCGGCCACTTGATGAGGGCCCCGAGATCAAACTCCTTCCTGATCGCACGGGCGACAGCGATTGACCCGGCCATGGTCACCATGAAGACACGATCGATGGGGATGCGGGGCTTGAGCACGATTGTAATCCATACGCCCCCCATTGGTGATACCCAGGAACGGCCGAGCCTGCCTATTCCGCCCGTCTGTTCTTCGGCGATAATGACCATCCCGTGGAGCAGGCCGGCGTCACCCTCGCTCGCGAGCTGCTTGCCGACCCAGATCGTTGACGGAGTATTTTCGAAATATCGTAACTTTTTGCCGATGAAGCTGGTGCGGAGTTTCTTATGTACCTCGTAGGGCAGGAGCCTGTTGCTCTTTTTCGTGAGACGGTATCCCTCCTTCTGTGAGGAAGAGATCTCATATCCCATGCTGATGAGTTCTTTTACATGTTTCCAGACTGCAGAACGGGAAATTCCCAGTCTGCTGCTGATATATTCTCCGGATACAGGACCTTCTCCTTCCTCAAGCACCTCAAGAACCTTAAACGCCGCGTCGTACATTCTCGTTACCTTTTTGCCATGATCTGTTCGCCAGGGAGAGGACACGGGTCCTTCCCGCACACCTGTTCAAGGATCAGGGACTGGTGCTCCATCAGTGTCGCCAGGTCGAATATCCCGGTGATATCCACGACCCCGATTGCAACAATCGCATCCCCTTTACCGTCCCTGATTGGGCTTACCACGACAGGGACCCCCTTGTACGCGCCTGACTTGGGGGTTACCTTCATGATCCTGCTCTCCCGCAGAACCTGTTCGAGAACCGGCCCGCTGTATGCCCTGTCCACGATGCTTCCGGATTCGATTCGGATTCCCGGGTGTTCCCTCGATCGTGCGGTAATCGGGAGACGGTTGAGCATCTCATGCAGAGCCATTCCCACCGGGAGAAGGTCATCGGCAGTCGACCCGGATGAAATGATATAGCGGTTCATCGGTACTCACTCATACATTCCACGCTTCCAGTCAAAATAATGTTTCCGCCGGTGCTGAACAGAACTTTTTCAAAAAAGTTCTTGAGGGGTATTCATGCACCGTAGTAACCAGAACTTCCCCCTTCCCTATGCGCTGTGCTACCAGGACAGGGTTCCCGCACGATGATGCAACAACACAGGCCTCGTGATCAGTAAAGTACCCGTCACATTCGATATTTCCGAAATCGTACCCTTCCAGAAGTGCAGCACAGGGATGTGAGGGATCAATCTCAAGATGCCGGGCCCCGTACTCATGGTGGTACCTGACTTTCATCGGCAGCCATTCGTATGCATCCTCCCGTTCCGATGCCGCACCGAACACGAGGAGGTGGCCCCCTTCAGAGACAAAACGCCGGATACGGGAGGACGATGCTTTCAGCGCAGGGAGCAGGCATGAATAAGCCGGGTTGGCAAACCCTGTCGGGATGATCAAGGCCACAAATTTTCCCCTGTAGAACGGCGCTGCGATCATGTGGGGCGTAATATGCTCGCACGGTATGCCGCAGTCCTCAACGTAACGGGAGAAGAGCATCTTTGTGTCCCAGATGAGGCCAGACCTGCAGATCACCCTTTGATCACTCCCAGCGGGACAAACCTTGCAACCAGACGTGATAACCCGGAAGAATCAACCACCCTGACCACCTCAGCGCTTGGCTTGTAGACCTCAGGGGCTTCATCTGCAATTGCACCTTCATTCGGGGCGCGGACGATGATCCCCTCGGCAGCAAGTGCTTCCCTCACTTCTCGCCCTGAAAGCGCCTTCTTTGCCTTGGTGCGGCTCATGACCCTTCCTGATCCATGGCAGGTACTCCCGAATGTCCGCTCCATGGCGACCTGTGTCCCATGCAGGAGAAACGATGATGTCCCCATACTTCCGGGAATGATCACGGGCTGCCCCCAGGGGGCATACTCCCCCGGCAGGTCGGGAGCCCCGGGACCGAAAGCGCGGGTGGCGCCTTTCCTGTGCACGCACAGCCGCATCCGACGGCCGTCAACACGGTGCTCTTCCATCTTGGCTACGTTATGGGCGACATCGTAGACAAGGGACATCTCCTCATACGGGATGTGAAACATCTCCGAAAATACCTGCCGGACCATATGCATGATCACCTGCCGGTTCGCCCAGGCGTAGTTCGATGATGCCGCCATCGCACCAAAATATGATATTCCTTCCGGGGAGGTCAGGGGGGCACAGGCAAGTTGCCGGTCCGGGAGGGATATCCCGTACTTTTTTGTTGCCCCTTCGAGAACTTTCAGGTGTTCGGTGCAGACCTGGTGCCCAAGACCCCGTGAACCGCAGTGGATCATTACGCAGATCTGGCCGGGGGTGAGACCAAACGCTTCTGCAGCATGTTCCTGAAAAATCTCCCGGACTACCTGAATCTCGAGAAAATGATTCCCTGCGCCGAGAGTCCCGCTCTGGGGCATGCCACGCTGGCGGGCCTTGGCAGAAACTGCCGCAGGATCAGCCCCGGCCATCGCTCCCTGCTCCTCACAGTGGACCAGGTCGCTCTCTATACCAAAACCCTGCCTGACAGCCCATCGGGCTCCTCCCGTGAGCATCCCGTCCAGCTCTTTGGGAGAGAGACGAAGAGTGCTTTTTGCACCCACACCGGTCGGCACAGCATTGAAGAGACGTTCGATCAGATCCCGTTTTTTTATGAGATCCTTTTCAGAGAGGGGGGTAGTGAGAAGCCGGACGCCGCAGTTGATGTCAAATCCCACACCACCCGGCGAGATTACACCCTCTTCGATGGAAAATGCGGCCACACCCCCAATGGGAAATCCGTATCCCCAGTGGATATCAGGCATTGCAAGGGAATTTTGTACAATCCCTGGCATCGTGGCAACGTTTGCCAGCTGCTGAACAGCACCTTCCTCCAGGGTGGCAGCAAGCGCATCCGAAAGGAAAAACCTGCCCGGTACCCGCATGCCCGGAACATACCCGACCGGGACCTCCCATTCAAATGGTGCGAGACGTTTCACTCCCTGAAGCATGGCTCTTCACACATCAAAGATGACCTCCAGTATATAAGAATCGTGTTCCCGTGCGATCGTAAGGTCGGAATACGAGATCCCCTTCACCTCCCGGCCTCCGGTGTGTTTCTCCCTTGAAAAAGGTTCACCGAGAAGATCTGCCGAGAGATGAGTCCCGTCAATCCGGATCTCCGCGCCAGAGATCACAAGATCCTCCACTTCGGAAATAAAGAGAAGTTCTGAAAGAAACCCCTGGAGAAGTGAGACCAGATCCTCACCATCCATTTCGAGGTGGCGGCAAATATTCCCCGGGCCTGGGGTACCATACATGACTGTCATGAGGGCCAGGGAAGCATCTGAAAAAAGTTTTTCAATGGTTGATGCCTTCACCCGTATCCGGATATCAGCGGTATGTTCCAGTTCTTCAAAGCTCATGCGGACAGGGGGACT
>JAJRBV010000072.1 GCA_028679275.1 Methanoregulaceae archaeon | reverse complement strand
GGCTTAGATACCCTCGCCCGGATTAATATCTATGCACCGGTAGCAAGATATTACTTTTCAGCAGGAATTCATGTCGATGGTAATGAGGGATATGGTGGAAATCCCCTATTCCTGCCCTTACGTGTGACCCCGGTTTTATGGAATTCTTGGGCCGAACTTGGGAATGATACGTCCCGTCCGTTCCATATACTCCCGGTATTCTTCCCCGAACCGGCCGGCCAGCATCCCCTCTTCGACAGGGACCCGTACATAATACAGGGGGATAAAGGTGATGAGCAGGGCAAACCCGGCAATCCAGTTCCAGAGCAGAAGCGGCTGTGCAAATGCCCAGAGAAAATGGGCGGCATACATCGGGTGACGGATGTAACGGTAGACCCCGGTGGTAACGAGCCGCTGATCTTCCTGTACGGCAGCAACCGGGGTGAAGTTCGCCCCGAGATCGGCATGGGACCTCCAGAGGAGGAGGAGTGCCCCGGCAAATAATGCCGCTCCTGCCCATCCGGCCCATACCGGAAGGGTGTAATCGGCTGAAGCTAAAAGGGGAGTCAGAATGTACAGAGCCGGTACGACAAAAAACCCGATTGCCGGGAGCCAGACGAGCCAGGTGTCCAGTGCCGGCTTCCATTTCATCTCCTTCATTTTTCTCCGGTACTCCTGGGTATACCAGAGCCGGATGGATGCCGCAAAAAGGAAACCACAGACATAGAGGGTGAGGAAGACGGGGGGCGTCATGGTTACTGTCACCTGCAGGGAAAGAGCATTGGGGTTGTCCAGGAATATCATCTTTTGCCCCGGTGGACCGGAACCAGGAGATGGCCAATCCCGTCTGCCACCTCCCCCTCACCACGGATATGCCCGCGTGTCCTCATGCAGCAGAAGTTCCCGCAATAGGTTCTCTTATGTCTTCTCCCGGCACAATATCCTGTAGAAAATGCGGGAACCAGCGGTCAAGAAAACCCTGTACTGGTGCGATCACTGCAATGTGCCGCTCATCGGGCGTAGCTGCGGGTGCGGAGCTGAGGGAAGGGCCATCTCCCTTCTGCAACCATATGATGTCCGCCCGGCCCTGGCTGCCGACAGGGAGTTGATCAAAAACCTCGTCCATGAGCGGTTCGGTCCCGTCCCGCTGCCAAAAATTATCCTCCTGAACAAGACAGGGGGGCCTGACCGGGCAGACCTTGTGATAATACACGGAGAGAGGTTCGGCTGGCTGACGTTTGACCCGGTGAGCCGCAGGTTCAGCCTGGACATTGCACCTGAATCGCTCCCATACCTGATCCCGCATGCCACCCGGGGTATCGTCAATCTCGGTACTGATACCGATGTCGGCGGGGATCCGGGAAGAATCGGGGGGAAAAGGTTTTCACTCAAAATACCGGTGGATGACGGGACCGTGATTGTCGCGTATAAAAAACGGTTCGGGACAGGAGTGGTAAAAGAGGGATTCATCCGGGTGAAAGAGGTGATGCCCGTGACACAAAGGGCACCCCCGGACCCGGACTGGAGTGTTGCCATCAGTCAGAACCGTTACCACCTGAAAAACCTTGAGCGGAGTGCTGTCCGCACCATCCGGCAGCACATGAAGGATCGCCCCTGCATCAACGTCTCTTTCTCAGGGGGGAAGGACAGCATGGCAGCCCTCATCCTGGCAAGGAAAGCCGGGGTTACAAAAGCGTTTTTCATCGACACCGGTATCGAATTTCCCGAGACCGTGGAGTTTGTGGAAGCCCAGGGTGTGGAGGTGATCCGGAAGGCCGGAAACTTCTGGCAGGCGGCAGAGAAAGCAGGGCCCCCCGGAAAAGATCACCGCTGGTGCTGCAAGCTGCAAAAACTTCACCCCCTCAAACTCTACCTCGAGACAACCGGCCCCTGTGTCACGGTGCAGGGAAACCGCTGGTATGAGTCCTGGAACCGTGCCGATCTCGATGAGACCAGCCAGAACCCGGCAAACCCCCTGCAGCTGAACATCTCACCGATTCGAAGCTGGCGGGCACTGGAGGTATTTCTTTACCTCTGGTGGCAGGATGCCCCCATCAACCCGCTTTACGACCAGGGGATCGAGCGGATCGGGTGCATGGTCTGCCCGGCGATGCTCGAGAGCGAGTATGAGGAACTCAGAAGACTGCATCCGGAATATGCCCGGCGGTGGGATGAATTCCTTGACCGGTGGGCTGACAAAAAAGGACTGCCTGATGAATTCCGCCACTGGGGCCTCTGGCGGTGGAAGGCACTCCCCCCGAAAATGCGGGAGCTCTGCAGGAACAGGGGCATTCCTCTGAACGATGATTACACCCTTAAAACCACCCTTGAACGGAAAAAAAGCGGCGAAAGTGTGAGAGAGGCAGCCATGATACAGGAAGTAAAAGAGAAAGGCAGCGACACTCTGGCGGTCGATGAGATCAGGAAGGATTTTCCCATTCTCGGGGATGTCATATACCTTGACAATGCTGCAACCGGTTTTTCACCGGAACCTGTTGTTGAAGCGATGGTCGAGTTCGAACACCGCTATCGTGCCAACGTCGGACGCGGCGTGCACCGGTATACGCGGATTGCCACCCAGCGATACTGGCATGCCCATGAGAAAGTGGCGATGCTTATTAACGGAACCCACGGGACTACAGTATTTACAAAAAACACGACAGAGGCCATCAACATGGTCGCCCGCGGCCTCTCCTGGAACCCGGGTGACCGGGTTGTCACTACCATCCTCGAGCACCATTCAAACCTTCTCCCCTGGAGGGCGCTATCCATGCAGGGTGTGGATCTCGAGGTTATCGGGATCAATGGGGATTACTCGATTGATCTTGAAGCCCTTGAAACAGCGCTCTCCGAACCGGTCCGCCTGGTCACGCTTACCCATGCATCAAATGCTCTTGGGGTGATCTCACCGGTGGAAGAGGTCGCCCGGATCTGCCGGGAGAACGGGGTACTCCTGCTCGTGGATGCAGCGCAGTCTGTCCCCCACCTTCCGGTTGATGTCAGGCAGCTGGACTGCGATTTCCTCTGCTTCTCCGGCCACAAGATGCTCGGGCCGACCGGCACCGGGGTACTCTGGATGAAGGAGCCAGTTCTCGAACCCTCGATGCTTGGCGGGGGGATGGTGGAGTCCGTCACCTCGGACGGGTATGTTCCGGCCGGAGGTTATGAAAGATACGAGGCCGGTACCCCGAATATCTCCGGAGGTATCGGGCTTGGTGTCGCTGCTGACTACCTTGCAGCGATTGGAATGGACCGCATTCACCGGCATGAAGGACACCTGGCCGGCAGGCTGATTGAAGGGCTGGAGGGAATTGATAACGTCCGGGTATATGCCACAAAACGACCCGAAGCCCGGATTGGGGTGGTTTCCTTCACGATCGAGGGGCTGCACCCCCACGAAGTCGCACAACAGCTGGATGATCAGGCCGACATACTCGTGCGATCCGGATACCATTGCTGCCAGCCCCTGATGGAGTATCTTGGTCTTCCAAACGGTACAGTCAGGGCAAGCTCTGCCCTCTATACCACCGAACAGGAGATCGATCTCCTTGTTGCCGGAGTTCGGGCAATCTGCCGGGGAATCTGAACCTCTCCATCGGGAAGAGAGGATCTTTACAAACTGCTCTTTAAAAGGGAGCCGATCGCCTTTCATGGGATAAGCAGGAGATGGAATAGAGAACTAATAAGCAGGATATAGATTTATAGAAATCCCCGGGCCTTTATCCCTTCTTCACTTGGCAGATTCAGGGCCCTGGTCCCCGAGCCCTTCCACCCGCCAGGAGTGGGTGTAGACCCGCATCCGGGACCCCCTGGCAAACCCGATGATGCAGATGCCTCCTTTTA
>JAJRBV010000007.1 GCA_028679275.1 Methanoregulaceae archaeon | reverse complement strand
TGGGGGGCGGTGACAAGTTCAACCTCGTTCAGGTCAAGCACAACGGGAATCTCCTGTCAGCGATTAATGAAGGGGTCCGGAGTGTCATGACCCAGCAGATGACAACTCTCCCGGATTCCGCGACTATCAATGATGCGATTGATATCATCGTCAACAGGAAAGTCGGGGGGATGCCGATCGTGGATCACGATGGGGTGCTGGTAGGGATTGTGACAGAGCGGGACGTGATGCGGGTGCTTGCAACCGAGAAGTCCGGGCTTTGTGTCAATGACATCATGAGCACCTCGCTCAGGGTAACCGATCCGGACTGCCCTATCCGGAATGTGACCCGTGACATGACTACCCACCGGTTCCGGAGACTTCCGGTAGTGAGTAATGACGTCCTGTACGGGATTATTACCACAACGGATATCATGAAATACCTCGGGACAAAAAAGGTCTTTTCGCAACTGGAAACGGGAGATGTTGCAGAAGTGATGAGTCTTCCCGTACGGAATCTCGTGTCGGGAAGACTGTTCACCACATCGCCCGAAAGGAGCATCAACGAGGCCGCAAGGGATATGCTCGATCGGAATGTCGGGGCCCTCCCGGTGATTGAGAATACCCGGCTCGTGGGTCTTGTGACCGAGTTTGACCTGGTGAAAGCCCTCTCGAGGAAGTGATCCTGACATGATAGCAGGTGATGTGATGAGCTCCCCGGTCTACGTTGTTGAGACGGCTGAAAATGTTGCAAGAACCCGAAACCTCATGCTGAAGCACCGGATATCTCGGCTCCCTGTCATGGAAAAGACGGTCCTTGCCGGGATCATCACAAAGAAAGATATCGGATACCGGCTCCGCCAGAGCGAACCACTCTGGCGCCGGAGGCCGATCGACAGTATCCCTGTATCGGTCCTCATGACCCCGGATCCGGTTACGGTCACCAGTGATACCCCCATCGGCCAGGTCGCATCACGTATGATCGAATGCGATATTTCAGGAGTCCCGGTCGTTGACTCCTGCGAGATGGCGGGGATCGTGACAAAATCCGACCTGATGAAGTCTGCGCGAATCGCATCTCTCTCGATACGGGTGGAGGATGTGATGGAAGATGTCATCACCGTGAGCCGGTATCATTCCCTCGATCATGTGATCGACATCATGAGGGAGAGGAACGACAAGGTTGTGGTGGTGAACAACGATGGTACTCTTGCAGGGATCGTCACAGAGAGCAACCTCGCATTTTTCCTTTATTCCAATGAAAAGGCAGAAATCCCGGTAAAAGATATCACCCGGCTCCGGAAGGAGGAGGCGGCAGGAAAAAAGATGCTGCGGTATGTCTACGAGACAGCGGCTGTTGCTGAAGACCTGATGTCCCGGCCAGTTGTGACGGTAGCCCCCGGAGCGGAGGTGCGGGAGGCCGTCGCCATCATGCGGGAGCAGGGTATAAACAGTCTTATTGTTGTTGAGGATCAGGTAATAAGGGGAATCATCAAAAGAGACGATATTTTAAGGGAAGTTGCACAATGACCGAAGAACTCTATGTCAAGGATGTCATGACTCGTCCGGTTACCATCGCAAAATCTGCAGTGATAACCGAAGCGCTCGATAAAATGCTGAATGAGGGAATTGACCCGCTTATTGTGATGAATAATAATTCCGTTGTCGGGATCGTATCACGGAGGAGTGTTGCTGAAAAACTGGGGACCAAGCGGAATTCATCCATCTCGCCGAATTCAATCCATGTGGCAAACACGGTCGAAGAGGATTTCACTACCGTCTACCCTGACCAGGACATCGAGATCCTGATCCCGCTGCTCCAGGCATATAAGATTGTCGTTGTGTATGACGATGACCACCGGCTTATTGGGAAAGTAACCGGTGAGGATCTGCTCAAGGTATACCGCCCGAATGCCACGCTTGATGAGGTAACCGAGGAGGCCTGCACCATTGACACCGAAGAGCGGGTGGTCCATTTGCGAAGGAGGATGATCGATGACAATATTCTCCGGTTTATCGTCACCGACCAGGACAGGGTTGTTGGAATCGTAACGGAGACGGATGTTGCAGTGGCAATGCGGAACTTCCGCGAGGTTGTCGATGACAAACATCAGGATCACCGGATCAGGAACCTCCTTGTCAAGGACATCATGAGTAAACCGGTCCTGTCGATAAGTGCCGGGTCGGCGGTTGATGAAGTGATCAATCTGATGATTGCAAAGAAAATCAGTTCTGTTCCGGTTGTCCGGGGCGAAAGCCTGGCAGGGCTGGTGACCAGGGACTCCCTGATCAGAGCTCTTTAAATTTTTCTGCAAACAAGCCGGAAGACGGATGGTTTAAAAATCATTATCATCATCCGGCAGAAACGAATGTACCGCTATGGACATGAAACCCAGGACGCCAGTTTCACCGACAAACGACGTTTCCCGCCTCCTGGAAGGGATGAGCGCCACCGGGTTTCAGGGGAGGAAACTCGGTGAGTCGCTTGATGTCTGGGCGCAGATGTGCGGGGATCCTGACTGCACCATCCTTCTCGGACTCTCCGGTGCCATGATCCCGGCCGGGATGCAGCAGTGCCTGATCGAACTCGTGGAAAACCGGTATGTAGACGTCATTGTTTCTACGGGTGCCAATATATTTCATGACGTCTGCGAACACTTCGGCATCAGTCATTACCTGGGTCATCACCAGGCCGATGACTGTCACCTCTTTTCAAAGGGGATCGACAGGATCTATGACATTTTCGCATTTGAAGAGGAGTTCCGGAGCATTGACCTTAAATTTGCCGATTTCGCAGGCAGTATTGCACCATTCTCCTGTTCTTCGGCAGAGTTCATTCGCAGGTTTGGTGAATGGATGATCAGCCAGTACCCCGGAAAGAAATCCTTCCTGTCGGTGTGCGTAAACAACAACGTCCCGGTCTTCATCCCTGCTCTCTGCGATTCTTCTATCGGGATCGGGCTCATGGTTGCCCGCAGGAATGGCGTCCAGGCACACATCGACCAGATTGCGGATGTTGATGAGATTGCCCGCATCGTGGAGGGTTCAAAGAAGACGGGGGTCGTGTACATCGGGGGAGGAGTTCCAAAAAATTTCATCCAGCAGACACAGGTCATTGCAGACATGTATGATGCCGGCCAGGAGGGCCACGCGTATGCAATCCAGTATACCACCGATGCCCCCCATTGGGGCGGGCTCTCAGGGTGCACGTTTGAGGAGGCCATCTCCTGGGGGAAGGAGGCCCCCCATGCTCCCCGGGTGCAATGTTTTTGTGATGCAACCATCGCGCTGCCATTTGTCACATCCGGCCTGATCGGACGAAAAATCAGGCGGGCAGGCAGGGCGCCTCCCTGATATCCCCCTCTTATCAGGAAGACGTCAGAGACCCAAAGGGTTATTACCCGATCGTTCCAAATAATAACGCACCATTCATGGAGCGGCACATTGTGGTGCTGCGAGTGTCACAACGACGCGAGATTCTCCTGTTGAGGTAGCCAAGCCTGGTATGGCGCAGGTTTGCTAAACCTGTGTCCCCCTGGGACTCGAGGGTTCAAATCCCTCCCTCAGCGCTCAAAAGAATGCTCAGTCAACGAGGGATTGGATGGCTCAGGAAGAAGATATCAAGTATTTCGTAAGGGTCAGCAATACTGACCTGGACGGGACAAAACCCGTCCATATCGCGCTGACCGGGATCAGGGGCGTGGGTATGCACACCGCTCAGATCATCGCCACGCTGGCGAAGGTGGATGAGAAGGAGACCATGGGCCGCCTCAAGGATGAAGAGGTCGACCGGATCCGTGAAATTACGGATTCGTATTCCCAGAGAGTCCCATCCTGGATGATGAACAGGCCAAAGGATGTCTATACCGGAGAGTCGAAGCACCTCCTCGGGACCGATGTCAGCACGTCACGGGAAGAGGATATCAATCTCCTCCGCAAGATCCGGTGCTACCGGGGAATCAGGCATGAGACGGGCCAGAAGGTACGCGGTCAGAGGACAAAGTCCACGGGGAGAACCGGGCTGACCGTCGGTGTGAAAAAGAAGAAGGAGTAAGGTGAGAGGATGGGATATCCGGGAAAGAATCACAAACAGTACCAGACCCCGAAACGACCCTTCGAGAAATCAAGGATCGAGGAGGAGACAAAGCTGGCAATCGAGTACGGGCTCCGGAATAAGCGTGAGGTCTGGAAAGCACAGAGTTACCTCAGGCGATACCGGAAGGCAGCCCGTGAACTCCTCGCCCTCATGTCAACCGGCACGGACCGGGTGGTATTCGAATCCAAGAAGGACGAGCTGATCGGGCACATGCAGCGGGCCGGGCTGCTCGGGCCGGACGCGGATATCGACAACGTGCTCTCCCTCAAGGTGCAGCAGGGTCTTGAACGGAGGCTCCAGACCCTGGTCTACCGGCAGGGGCTTGCCCGGTCACCGAAGCAGGCACGCCAGCTCATCACCCACGGGCACATCGCAATCAACGGGAAGCGCTGCAGTATCCCGGGCTACCGTGTGAAAAGGGCGGAAGAGAGCCAGATCTCCTACTACGTGAAATCACCGCTCGCGGGATCCGACCATGCCGAGAAGGCACGGATTACAAAACCGGGGAGATAGACGATGGCAGGCGAGAAAGAGAAGTGGGGAATCGCCCACATTTACGCTTCATTCAATAATACCATCATCACCGTAACCGATCTGTCAGGGTCAGAAACGGTCACAAAGAGCAGTGGCGGCATGGTGGTGAAGCAGGACCGGAACGAGAGTTCCCCCTATGCGGCAATGCAGATGGCGACCAATGTCGCCCAGACTGCGATGGAAAAAGGAATCGTGGGTGTGCATGTCAAGGTACGTGCCCCCGGACGGGGAAAACAGCGGAGCCCCGGGCCGGGTGCCCAGGCGGCTATCCGTGCCCTGGCACGGGCCGGCATGAGGATCGGACGGATTGAGGACGTCACGCCCGTTCCCCATGACTCGATCCGGGGAAAGGGCGGCAGAAGAGGAAGGAGAGTGTGATGGAGATCATATTTTCCAGGCTCGATGAGAACAATGCCCGCTTCCAGCTTGCAGGCTGTTCCACTCCCTTTGCAAACTCCATCAGGAGAGCAATGATCGGAGAGGTGCCGACGCTTGCAATCGAGACTGTAAAAATTTACGATAACACAAGTGCCCTCTTCGACGAGATGCTCACCCACCGGCTCGGCCTTATCCCGATCCGGTGCGATGAAGGATGCCTGGTACCACAGTCGCAGTGTGCATGCGGAGGGGAGGGATGTCCTTCGTGCAGTGTCGTTCTCACCATGAGTGTCGAGGGACCGGCCATGGTCTATTCACGGGATCTCATCTCGCAGGACCCGGGAACCGGCCCTGCCGAGCCTGACATCCCCATCGTGAAACTTATCAAGGACCAGAAGGTCGTGCTCGAAGCACGTGCGGTGATGTCTGTGGGCAGGGTGCATGCAAAATGGCAGCCTACCACCGCCTGCGGATACAAACTTCACCCGGTTATCGAGGTCAATGAGCAGTGCGATGCATGCGGGCAGTGTGTTGATGAATGCCCACGGGGAATCCTTGAGATACGGAACGGACGGGTTGCCGTGATTGAAGGGCAGCTTGAGGAATGTTCACTCTGCCAGCTCTGTATGCGTGCATGCATGAACACCGGGATTGGCGACGAGCCCGGGATAATAGTGACAGCCGATGAATCGCGGTTCCTCTTCGTGGTAGAAGGGGACGGCTCTCTCCCGGTCAGGGAGATTATCGGTCAGGCGCTGGAATACATCAGGGCACAGTCCTCTGAACTTTCAGCGCAGATTGAAGAGATAACAGGAGAGACCCGGGATGAATAAGATGAACTGCAGGAAAACAAACCCCCGCCTCACCAGCCTTATCTCACTCCTGAAGACCACGTCGAGGGAGAACGAGGTGAACATCTGGCGGGATATCGCCGACCGGCTCGAAGCCCCGAGCAGGAATTATGCCGAGGTTAACCTGAGCAAGATCAACCGGTACGCCGCAAACGGCGAGACGATCATTGTCCCAGGGAAGGTTCTCGGGACCGGAATGCTCGAGATGTCGGTGAAAGTTGCAGCCCTTAACTTCTCTGAATCCGCATCAGAAAAAATCAGGGAGGCACAGGGTGAATGCATGAGTATAGAGCAACTGATTTCAGCCAATCCCAAGGGAAGCAGAGTACGGGTACTGAGGTGAAGAGATGGTGACAGTAATCGATGGTGACGGACTGCTGCTCGGGCGGATGGCCAGCATGGTTGCACGGAGGGCGATGAGCGGTGAGGAGATCGCTATTGTCAATGCCGAACGGGCGGTCATCTCCGGCAGCAGGGCCCGGGTGCTCGCCAATTATGGCCGGAAGAGGAGCCGGGGATCCCGTGAGGGAGGCCCGTTCTTTCCGCGAAGGCCGGACCATATCGTGAAACGGACAATCAGGGGGATGCTCCCTTACAAGAGGACCGTTGGCAGTGATGCTTTTAAACGTGTCAGGGTATATGTGGGTGTCCCGGTTGAGTTTGCCGGCAGCGAGCGGGAAGTCCTTGAAGAAGCGCACATGAACAGGCTGAACACCCCGAAATTTGTGACCGTGGGTGCGGTGAGCACGTTCCTTGGAGCGAAGTATTAGAGAGGGTGAGAGGATGGCAAAGATTGTTAACACGAGCGGAAAGAGAAAGACCGCGATCGCCCGGGCAACGCTCAGGCAAGGCAACGGCATCGTCCGGATCAACTCGGTTCCCCTCGACATTTATCCAAACGAGATGGTACGGCTGAAGATATCCGAACCTCTCCTCCTGATTCCGAATGCTATTGAAGGAATCGATGTTGCTATCGATGTTCATGGCGGAGGGATCATGGGACAGGCTGAAGCGGTCCGGACAGCCCTTGCACGGGGTATCCTTAAATGGCACAACGATCCCCAGATCAAGGATGTCTACATCTCGTACGACCGTACCCTGCTGGTGAACGATTCACGGCAGAAGGAATCGAAGAAGCCCCATGGACGGGGTGCAAGGAAGAAATTCCAAAAGTCTTATCGTTAATCTGCCAGAACAAAGTAGGAGATCGGACCGTTATGATACCAGTGCGGTGTTTCACCTGTGGGAAAGTAATATCCACGGCATATGAGGAGTTCAAGCGGCGCCTGGAAGCCGGAGAGGATCCAAAACGGATCCTCGATGACCTCCACCTGGAGCGATACTGCTGCCGGCGCATGGTACTGACCCATAAGGAGATTATTGATGATCTCAACCCGTATCAGTGAGGGGTCGTGGGGTAGCCTGGCCTATCCTATGGCGTTCGGGACGCTGTGACCTGAGTTCGAATCTCAGCGACCCCATTACATCATGCATGGAAAATTCTGAGGTTACATGAAAGAGTCATACACCCGGTATGAGAGAGCCCGGATTATAGGAGCTCGTGCTCTGCAGATATCGATGGGTGCTCCTTTGCTTATCAGGACTACGAAGATCGATCCGCTCGAGATCGCTCTCGAGGAATTTGCACGCGACGTTATTCCCATCACGGTAAAGAGGAAGTAGGAATCAAATGACCATCATCTGCGAGATCCACTTAAGGACAATACTGGACAGCAGGGGTAATCCCACGGTAGAGGCTGATGTGTATGCCGAGACGGGATTTGGCAGGGCTGCAGCCCCGAGCGGTGCCAGTACAGGTCTTTATGAGGCAAAAGTGAAGGAGCCGGGACCGGCAATCGAGTTCGCTGAAAAGAACCTTATCCCTTCACTCATCGGGCAGGATTCACGGGACCAGGTTGCATTTGACGGTATTCTCCGCGAGGTTGACGGGACCGGGGATTTTTCCTCGCTCGGTGCTAATATCGCCGTTGCGGTATCACTGGCCAATGCAAAGGCAGCAGCCTCATCGCTCGGCCTTGAGCTGTACGAATACCTGGGTGGAGTATTTGTCCCCTCCCTCCCCCTCCCCCTCGGTAATGTGATTGGTGGAGGTGCACATGCTGAGAACGCAACCGAGATACAGGAGTTCCTGATTGTACCTACCGGAGCATCGGGACCAAAAGATGCGGTGTTTGCCAACGCAGCGGTGCACAAGGCT
>JAJRBV010000152.1 GCA_028679275.1 Methanoregulaceae archaeon | reverse complement strand
AAATCCCTGTGTATATGACTTTTAAGGTGATGCCAGAGATATTTCTGAAGGTTGATAGTGCGTATCCGGGCGATCAGGGTGGCGGGAAGGCACGGCTTGATCCCGAGACCATGCTGTACCTGAAAATATCTCCCGGCGATATCGTTGCAGTCGAAGGGAAACGCCGTACGGTTGCCAAGGTCTGGCGATCCCTTGTGGAGGACTGGAACCAGAATAAGGTACGGATCGATAATTTCACGAGAACCAATGCAGGCGTCAGCATCGGCGACACCGTGAAGATCGTTGCCATCCGGGACGAGGTCGAGGCGAGGAGGGTTGTACTGGCTCCCCCGGAAGATCTACCACGGAGCGTTCCGGTAAGCAACAATCCTAATGTGCTCAATGCGCTGATTGATTTTCCTGTTGTAAAGAATGATTCTGTTCCGATCATGATTGGGCTCCCGTTTCTCCAGCCGCAGATTGTATCCTATAAGGTCGTGGAGATCGAGCCTGAACAGGCCGTTATCATCACAAAAAACACACAGATCGAATTCTCTGAAAAACCGGCTGCCGGGTTTGAGGGATTAAAACGGATCTCATATGAAGATATCGGAGGGTTGAAAGACGAGCTGCAGCGGGTCAGGGAGATGATCGAGCTCCCGATGCGCCATCCGGAGCTCTTCCAGAAACTGGGGATAGAACCCCCGAAAGGCGTCCTCCTCTTCGGCCCTCCGGGTACAGGAAAAACACTGATTGCAAAGGCGGTTGCCAGCGAGAGCGGTGCACATTTTATCTCAATAGCCGGTCCCGAAGTTATCTCAAAGTACTACGGGGAGAGCGAGCAGAAATTAAGGGAGATTTTCGAAGAGGCCGAAGCAAATGCCCCCTCCATCATCTTCATTGATGAACTCGATTCAATCACACCAAGGAGGGAAGAAGTAACCGGGGAGGTGGAGCGCCGGGTGGTTGCACAACTCCTTACAATGATGGACGGGCTCGAGGAGAGAGGGCAGGTGGTGGTGATCGGGGCCACCAACCGGGTTGATGCCATCGACCCCGCCCTTCGGAGACCGGGCAGGTTTGATCGGGAGATAGAGATAGGGGTTCCGAGTGAGCCGGACAGGATCGAGATATTGAAAATTCACACGAGAGGAATGCCCCTTTCCGCTGAAGTGGACCTGCTTGCCCTTGCCCAGCAGACCCACGGGTTTGTCGGTGCTGACCTCGCTGCACTCGCCCGCGAAGCAGCGATCCGTGCCCTCAGACGATATCTCCCTGAAATGAACCTTGATGACGAGGAAATTCCGCAGGAGATCCTCGACCGGATGGAGGTGAATGCACAGGACTTCCGGGCAGCCCTCCGAGATGTAAGTCCGAGCGCGATGCGGGAAGTAATGCTCGAAGTTACCCATGTCACATGGAATGATGTCGGCGGACTTGAAGAGGCGAAGCAGGAGATACGGGAGGCTGTGGAGTACCCGCTCACCGAACGGGCCAGGTTTGAGGAGCTTGGAATCACACCGCCGCGGGGGGTTCTCCTGTACGGCCCCCCCGGAACAGGGAAGACCCTGATTGCAAAAGCTGTGGCGAATGAGAGTGGAGCCAATTTTATTGCAATACGGGGCCCCCAGCTCCTCTCCAAATGGGTAGGTGAGAGTGAAAGGGCGGTCCGGGAGGTATTCAAGAAAGCGAGACAGGTTGCCCCCTCGATCATCTTCTTCGATGAACTCGATGCACTCGCTCCAACACGCGGATCTGATCTTGGATCGCACGTCATGGAGACTGTCCTGAACCAGATACTGACCGAGATTGACGGGCTCGAAGAGCTCAGGGATGTTGTCGTGATGGGGGCTACCAACCAGCCGACCCTTGTTGATCCGGCACTTCTCCGTGCAGGTCGATTCGACCGGCTTGTCTACATCGGGGAGCCAAACCTGGCAGACCGGAAAAAGATTCTCGGTATCCATCTGAAGTATATGCCACTCGAGGGATCGAAACTCGAGGAACTTGTTGAAAAGACTGGTTCCTGCGATGAGGGAGCTCTCGATGCCCTGGTGGAGATCCTCGGAAAAGACCGCGATGTTTCCATCAATGAAGCAATCGCTGCAGCCGGCACGGCCTGCAGCGGGAAGGAAGGGAAGCTGAACCGCGGAATGCGGAGAAAACATCTGGTTGACCGCATGGCGCAGAGGGGGCTATCGCTTATCGATGAACCGCGGGATGATTTGATGTTAAGTATTGCCGGCAGGACCGAAGGGTATGTCGGGGCTGACATGGAAGGACTCTGCCGCGAGGCAGGAGTTTTTGCCATGCGGGAAAGGGCAGCAATTGTCACCCTCCGACATTTTGAGATGAGCCTTGCAAAGGTCCATCCCACCATGAATGAGCGCCTCAGGGAATTTTACTCCCGCATCCGGCTCCATTTCAAAGGCGGACTTCCCCGTGAGGTTCAGCCACCTGAATACCAGTAACCTATCCTCTCCTTTCCCTCACTAACATATGGCATCATTCCGGTTTTTTCCTCACTCCTGCACGGTCGTATCAGAAGAAATCCAGTGCACAGACCAAAGAGTCCAGGTTCCGTGAAATGGAAACAAACCGGTTCCCGCACCCGGGGGGATGGCTGGTGCCTGGTGGGGCGCAGTTTAAGGATTCGGATTCTGGAGTCATGAGACAGCGAAGACTTATCATGGGGAATTGAATACATTAGTTAAGAAGGGGGGTGGCATCCTTCTTGGCAAATAATAATAACAATAATAATAAGCAACCTACCGGAGTCATCGGCCTCGATGCTGTTATCGAAGGTGGTTATCCGAGTGATGCTGTTGTCATTGTAGTCGGTTCCCCGCTTTCAGGGGTTGACCATGTCGCCCGCCAGTTCTGGAAGGCAAAGGAAGATGAAGGCAGCTATCTGATGATCGACAGTGAAATTGAGAATGGGATGGTGGACGCCCGGACCCTTCCCCTCGACAAATTTCCCCCGGAATACCGGGGAAGACGAATTGTGGTGGACTCTTTCTCCTCGATTGTCCTGAACTTTGGTATTGATGAGGCATTGCGCTGCCTGCTGACTGCCAGAAAAGAGGCTACCCGAGCGAACAGCACGATCATGTTCCTCCTGTACAACAATATCCACAAGCCCGAAGAAGAGAACAGGATCTTCCGTCTGGCGGACGTTGTTCTCGAACTCAAGGTTGTCACATTCGTTACCGAAGTCGAGCGTCAGCTCGCAGTTCACAAACTACGGCAGACCAATGTTCCGAAACGACTGATTCCGTTCAATATCACGGAAAAGGGGGTCGAACTTTCCACCACTTCACGAGTGGTATGAGAATGACTTTCAGAGCGTCTCCCGCACTTCCTTCACCGCTTCCACCATCCGGGATATTTTTTTGAATGCAATGTCCCTGGGAAGCATCCGGAGACCACAGTCAGGATCAATGAGGAGCTGTTCAGGAGCAAACACGGACAGACCTGTCTCAATCCTCGATCTGATGATCGCTGCAGTCTCTGCAACCGGGTCGGAAGAATCGACGCATCCGAACCCGATCATCATCCTCCCGAAATCCATTTCCCTGCAAAGTGCGAGATTGCCGGGCGATTTTACGAATTCAAAATCAAGGATTCCGACTGGCATCCCGATGAGCTCACTTATGACGGATGTGAGATCTCCACACACATGAAGGCAGACCGGGACACGGAGTCCCCTGGTGAGGATCTTCAGGGCTTCCCTTGCAACGGAAAGGTCGGCCGTACCGGTTGAAAGGATCGGCTCATCGATCTGGATGACCGCAGCCCCTGCAGCAGCAAGGGAGTGCGCTTCCTGAGCGAGTGCACGGGCGAGATCAAGCGCAAGGTCATTCCTGTCCCTGTATACCGGGGATGAGATATGGAGGGCAAAAGAGAGGGTCGCCGGCCCTGTAATGATGCCTTTTACCCTTGGAGCTTTGCTTATTGCATACCGGGTATCGCCAAGGGTTATCGGTCCTTCGGGAGGGGAGACTTTTCCGATGATCTCTGCGCCCCTCACTCCGGGCAGCCGTGAAGTGAAGATCTTCACCATGTCACCCCGGACCTGTCCGTCAGAGATGATATCAATCCCTGCAGCCAGCTGGTCTGTGACTGCAGTCCTGACCGCATCCCTGAACGGATCGAGAAGTCCGGACAATCCCTTTCCCTGCACGACAGGATAACTCCCGACAACCGTAGTCGGAAGGGTGGTGCCGGGGAAGAGCAGGCTCATGGTGTCAGCCGGTGCCTGTCCCTTGGGAAGAGAACCGCCTCCCTGATATTTGCCAGCCCAAGCATCGTCATTACCAGACGTTCAGCCCCGAGTCCCCACCCTGCATGGGGGGGCATGCCATACCGGAACGGTGTCAGGTAAAACTCAAAGTTATCGGGAGAAAGCCCCTTTGCCCGAATCTGGTGCAGAAGAAGGTCATACAGGTGGACGCGGGCAGCCCCGGAAGAGAGTTCCATTCTCGGGTGCATCAGATCAAATGCCTTGCAGACCGAGGGGTCGTCCTCGCAGGGCATTGCATAATAGGGCTTGATCGCCGTTGGCCAGTCTGTAATAAAATAATGGGCCCCCATCCGTTCCCCGATGGCTTTCTCAGCAACGGTACCGATATCATCCCCATAGCTGACGGGCTCCCCGGTTGCTTTTGCTGCCATTTCAATAGCATCCGGGTAAGGGAGCCGTTCGAAGGGGGCGGCAGGGATTGGGAGCTCGCTGATATCCAGTGCTTCGAGAGGGCCAGAACACTGCTCCTGGACAGACCGGTAAATATGGACAATCAGATCCTCAAGCAGCCGCATCACGTCTAGATGATCAGCAAAGGAAACCTCGATATCAATGGAAGTAGCCTCATTCAGGTGCTTGGTGGTGTTATGCTCCTCAGCCCTGAAGATAGGCCCGATCTCAAATACCTTCTCGAATCCCGCAGCCATCATCATCTGTTTGTAGAGCTGCGGGCTCTGGTTCAGAAATGCCTCTTTCTCGAAATAAGCGATGGGAAAGAGCTCGGTTCCCCCTTCAGTTGCTGCAGCGACTATTTTCGGGGTAGTGATATTTACAAAATCATGGGAGAACAGGTATTCATGGACAGACTGTGTCACTGCACTCCTTATCTGGAAGGTTGCAGTCACTCTTGGTCTCCGTGCATCGAGAAATCGTGCATCCAGGCGGGTATCCAGATCGGCAGGGACCTTTTCAACCACATCGAGCGGAAGAGGACTTTCGCT
>JAJRBV010000088.1 GCA_028679275.1 Methanoregulaceae archaeon | reverse complement strand
TGACACAGTCTGATATTATCCGCCAGTTTCCCACGCTGTGAATCCATTCGGGGCTTATTGTCCCGCCATGCCTGGAAACCAGTAATTTTCACGAAATACGGCCGTTATTTATTAAAACTGCAATCCTTATTGACGAATTTTGAACATATTTAAATATTAAAAGCTCAACAGTTCTGTTATGGCCAGAGTGTTAGCCCGCAGCCTATCCAAAAAGAAGATAGTTACCAATGAAGGAAAGGTGATCGGCACCCTCAAGAACCTCGTTGTGGATTTTGAGACAGGACAGGTCGTCGATATGATTGTGCAGCCCGATCCCTCTTTTGATGCCTCGGGATACCGGGTGGAAGGGGACCGCATGTTTGTTCCATTTGAGTCGGTCAAGGATATCAAGGACTATATCATCGTTGATCGTTACCTTTCAAGAAAATAGGGCATATAACGGTCGATGGCTTCCACAAAGCCGTCTCCAAACGTTTTTTCAGAAATATAGGTCGCTGCAGCAGCCGCAGCCGGGTGAGCGTTGTGTACCGCGATTCCGATTCCTGCATATCTGAGGAGTTCAATATCATTCTCGGCATCACCTGCCGCAAGGAAATCGGAAGGATCGAGACCAAGTTCTGAAACGAGGTTAAGAAAAGCCATTCCCTTGGTCACTCCCTTTGCCTGGAGATGGATGGCAAACCCTGTATCCAGCACATCTACCGGGAACTCCTTTACGACCCCTCTCACCTCGTCAACCGGAACGGTACGGGCGAATGCGAGATCAGCAAACCGGTAACCTGGGCTGTACAGGTCCAGGGTGATTCCTGACCCGCGATAATATTCTGTCACTGCATCAAGTGCATCGCGGCAGAGAGCCTGGTTACCAAGAATTCGCAGAGGTTCAGTGTATCCGGTCCGGTACACTCCCCCGTTTTCAGCAATAAATGCCCCCTGAGTGCCGATCATCTTGGAAAGTGCATCCATGAAACAGGAGGTGTTTCCGCTCGCCAGCACAACCAGGATGTCATGGTCGCAGAGCTCGCGGATCCGTTCGATAGCACCGGTATGGATCCTCCGGTGCCGATCGGTAAGGGTGCCATCGATATCGGTGACGAGCCCCTTCAGCACTGCTTCAGTCCTGCCTCCTCCACCATGAAAGGCGCCTCGCCTTCCGGCAGGTTCGGGCTGTCAACCAGCCTGGCAATACGCTTGCCCCCCTTGCTCTTCCGCAGATAGATACGGAACGTTGCAGTATGCCCCACGATGTTTCCTCCGATCGGCTTGGTCGGGTCCCCGAAAAAGACCGCCGGGTTGGAGAGCACCTGGTTCGTGACAAGCCCTACCGCATTGTTCTCGTCCGCCAGCTTGAAGAGGTCGTGGAGGTGCCGGTTCAGTTTCTGCTGCCGTGCGGCAAGCGTTCCGCGGCCGGCATACTCGGCCCTGAAATGGGAGGTGAGTGAATCGATGATAAAGAGCCTGACCGGCTTGTCGGATTCCCTGAGTTCGGCAGCCCGCTCCCGTGCCGTGTCCAGCATCAGGATCTGGTGGTCCGAGGTATGGGCCCGTGCCACATGGATATTTTCCAGGAAATCCGCAGGATCGGCATCGATGCCGAGACCGATGACCATCTGCTCGATTCGCTCCGGGCGGAAGGTGTTTTCGGTGTCGATATAGATGGCACTCCCGGCAAGCCCGCCTTCTTCTTCGGGGAGCTGGACATTGACTGCCATCTGGTGTACGATCTGGCTCTTTCCCGAACCAAACTCGCCGTACATCTCGGTGATGGCCTGCGTCTCGAACCCGCCTCCAAGGAGATCGTCAAGTTCCGGTACGCGGGTTTTTAGTTTCCGCACACCCTTTCGCTGCTCGAACACATCCTTGCCGGTACGGAATCCTCCGATGTCAGCCAGTTCCCGTGCCGATTTGATCATCTTCTTTGCCGTGGATTCTCCAATCTCCGCAGTTTCTGCAAGCTCGGCAGGGGATGCGGTGGCGATGCTCTCCACGGTCACAAAACCGGCCTCACGAAGCTTCTCTGCAGTGGTGGGGCCTACTCCGGGGAGATCTTCAAGTTCCAGGGGTCCGTTAGTCATTGATCAGGTTCACCTTTGTCAGAGAGAGCATAACGCATCCTCTCATATATCTTCGCGGCCATGCAGCGTGAAAGTATTGGTGGGATCACCGGGCGCCGGCAATCTGTTCGAGCAGCGTTCGTACCTTCATGGCATCCTTTTCCAGCTCTTCGAATGAGCTGACCGCTATCCGCTCACCGGATCGGACCCCACGTACCCGGACCTCGCGTCCATGCGGGAGGCTGCCGTTCACAAGGAACCTCACGGTCCCGTTATCAAGAAAAGTGCCCTCCCTCGTTACGATGATGGTCCCCTCCATCCCGATCTCCTCCTGCTGTCCGCGGGGTGCAACCGCCACAAATCCCCCAGCTCCGATGTGCAGCTCGGGATCCCCTGTCCGTCCCTGCTTTAACCGGGCATTATACAGGGACACATGGTCCCCCCTTACGAGTGGCAGCAGAGCCCGGTCTCCCCACAGGACCCCATGGAGACTTGTCGTTCCATCGGAAAGGACAAGGTTCCGGACATGACCGGGCCTGCCGTCCCTCGAGACGAATGCCCGGACCGGCAGGACCGAAGAGACAGAAGCTTCGATCGACCAGTCGCCTTCGCCTTTCACTGATTCGAGGCTGCTGAATGAGAACGGGATATCCGGATTATCAGGGACTACTTCGCTCTTCTCATCAATGACATACTCCGTCCCCCAGTTCCTGGCTTTCACCAGTGCCCCCCGGACGCTGAGGGTCGTACCCGGAAGGATGTCGTCAAACATCTCGGGGAGCCAGGCCACCACCCGGGTTACCCTGATCCCGTCGGTGACACATCCTTCAATCAGCTCGGATGTGCTACCGTCACGCCGGGTAATGGTCCGCGGTTCCTCAAGGTACAGGATCCTCATCCGGACATCTCTCCGTTCGGGGGGGGCGAGCCGAGGCTGGACCGACATGCCGCATTCGATCTCGCACGGGGACTTTCGGAGTGCAAGAACCACGATATCGGACTTCTGCTTTCCGGCATGCTTTCCAATCACTTCGAGGACGTCGCCGGTATCGATCTCTGCGGCTGCTGCAGCCTTCTCATCCCAGAGTACCGCCCTGACCTGACCTGTCTCATCGGCAAGGATCAGATGGGCGACCCACCCCTTCTCACCGTCCTGCCTGGTGAACTCCTTCGGCGGAGCGACCGAAATAACCTTGCCGAAGAAGGAAAAGAGGGTGGATGGTCCGGAGAGTCTGCTGATCGTTACGTGCTGCCGGCCGAGTTCTCCGACCACAAGCATTGCAGCGGTAACATCATCGATAAGGTCACCGCATTCCTGCATCTTCGCCTCTATGCGGCGTTCGAACTCCTCCCTGCTGATCAGGTCATCGACCAGGGCATAATGGAACTGCACGACAGGATGGCCCCCGGTCTTTTCAGCTCCGTTCCTGCCAGGGAAGGTTCTGCATGGTGCAGGTCAGGTCGCTGATGGTCTCTCCTCTCCGCATGAGGGCTGCGGCATCCCCTCTCAGCATCACTTCAGGGCACCGCGGCCTGCTGTTGTACTGGGACGACATCGCAAACCCGTAGGCACCGCAATCGAGCAGGGCAAGAGTGTCCCCTGCACAGGGATCCGGAAGGAGTCGGTCAAAGGCCAGGATATCTCCTGTCTCGCAGATCGGCCCTGCGACCGTGCAGAGGGTTGTGCCCTCCCGACCTGCTTTATTTGCTGCGATAACCTCGTGGTATGCATCATACATTGCCGGGCGGATAAGCAGGTTGAAACCGGCATCGACATTTACGAACGTCCTGTGTGCCTTTTTTATTGAGTTCACCCGCGTCAGAAGCACCGTTGAATCCGCGACAAGGGACCTGCCGGGCTCAACCCAGAGCGAGGGAGTGATCCCTGCCGCCTCGATCCCTTTCCTGAACACCGGAACTACGGCCTCCGCGTACTCTGCCGGGGTGGGTGCACGGTCTTCGGACCTGTGGTAAGGGATGCCGAGCCCCCCGCCAAGGTCGATGAATTTCAGGTGCACGCCAATATCGCTGATCTCGGCGGCGATCCGGATCATCACCTCGCAGGCGCGTGCAAACGGCTCGACCGAGAGTATCTGGGAGCCGATGTGGCAATGGATCCCGGCCGGGACAATATGGTCGCAGGCAAGTGCCTCACGATAAGCGGCAGGGATCAGGTTATGGGCGATGCCGAACTTACTCGTCGCAAGGCCTGTTGCTATCTTCGGGTGGGTTGGTACATCAAGGGCGGGGTTGACACGGAATGCTATTTCCGCCTTTTTTCCTGCAACTCCCGCCACTGCATCGAGCTGGTGGAGTTCGTCGAGCGAATCGACCGATACCGGCACCCCTTTTTCCACGGCGAGTGCAAGGTCCGGGGGACTTTTGGAACTCCCGTTGAAGAGGAGGCTGGCAGGTTTCATACCGGCTGCAAGTGCAAGGTGGAGCTCCCCTGAAGAGAATACATCAGCACCTGCGCCAAGACTTGCAAGTACCCGCAGAACGGCAAGGTTACCATTCGCCTTGGCGGCATAGAGAATCCGGATGTCCGGGTAGCGTGAGGTGAGCGCTTCATGGTACTGGTGATAGTTCCAGGCGATACGATCTTCATCTGTCACATAAAGCGGGGTGCCGAACCGATCCGCAAGCGCCACCATGTCATGCTCCCTGATGGTGAGGTGATCGTCTTTAATGGTCAGGTGTGATGGGAGTATCATTGGAGAAGCCCTCCGATGCGATCGACTGCTTCCGAAATCCGTTCTGATGACCTGGTGAGGGCAAACCTCACATACCCGTCGCCGCCGGCGCCGAACCCGATACCAGGCGTGACAACAATGCCAGCCTCATCGAGGAGCCTGGTGGCAAATTTCATACAGTCATCCACAGCCATCCACACATAAAAGGTGGCTTTCGGCGCCTCAACGTCAAATCCCAGCCCGTGGAGTCCTTTAATAAGCACATTCCGCCGTTCCTGGTAGATTCGGCAGGCCTCCCTGACACAGTCCTGCGGACCGCTGAGGGCAGTGGCGGCCGCCTTCTGGACCGCATCAAAAACCCCGGAATCCACGTTGGTCTTCACCCTGCCGAGCCCCGCGATGATCTCTGCATTCCCGCAGGCCATCCCGATGCGCCATCCCGTCATGTTATAGGTCTTTGAGAGGGAGTGCATCTCGATGGCTGTCTCCATTGCCCCCTCGGTAGAGAGAAAGGACGGGGCCTCGTACCCGTCAAAAGATATCTCCGAATAAGCATTGTCATGGACGATGAGGATCTCATGATCCCGTGCAAAGTCCACTGCCTCCTCGAAAAATCCGGGAAGGGTCACTGCTGCAGTCGGATTGTTCGGGTAATTGAGGAACATCAGGCCTGCTGCCTTTGCCACTTTTCCCGGTATTGCGGAAAGATCGGGGAGAAACTTGTTCTCCGCCAGGAGCGGCATCTCATAGACCTTTCCTTCGGCAAAGAGGGTTGATGTCCGGTAAACAGGGTAGCCGGGGCTCGGCACAAGGACATAATCCCCCGGGTTTATAAAGGCCTCCGGTATATGGGCAATACCATCTTTTGATCCCATCAGCGCAAGCACCTCATCACCGGCATCAAGAGTGACCGAGAACCGCTTTTTATACCAGCCGGCGACCGCTGTCCTGAAGGACTCCATGCCGGCATAGGACGGGTAATGGTGATTCCGGGGATCGCGTGCCGCTTCACAGAGGGCATCGACAATAGGGTCCGGTGTGGGGAGGTCCGGGTCCCCCACTCCCAGGTCGATGACATCCGCGCCGCTCCGGATTTTCGCGGCTTTCATCGCATCGATCCGCGCAAAGAGATACGGGGGAAGCTGCCCCATTCGTTTTGCGTACATGCTGGGATATATTCTCCCCGTAGGTTCATTAAGGTGACCTCAACGGGGAGTGCCCTGAGCACGGATCGAAGATCTCTTATCCCGATGTGTGAAAGGTGGGATGGGGAAGATGATTCTTTGATGGATGAAGAACCCGTGATAATCCTTTCGACGGCTAAAGAAGGAGAGGCAAAAGGGATCGGACAGGCACTCGTAATGCAGCATCTTGCCGCCTGTGTAAATGTCACCGGAGTCGCTTCTGTCTATCGATGGAAGGGAGACCTTTGCGAGGACCGGGAGCAACTCCTGATCATCAAGACGGTGAAAAGACAGGCGGATGCCGTGATGGCGGAGATCCGGAAGCTTCACTCCTACGAGCTGCCGGAGATGATCGTGCTGCCCATTGCCGGCGGATACCCGCCATACCTGCAATGGCTTGCAGAAGAGACAAAATCATGAGCACCATCCGTTTCACCGGGTTACAGGTCAGGGGAGGAAATGCGGCTCCGGTTGAAGACACGGTGGTAAAAGAGGAAAAATTTTCACTGTTCCTGAACGGCTCCCATTTTACCGATCTTGTTGCGAGCGCACACCAGATCACGGAGCTCGGAGCCGGTTTTGTCTTCTGCCAGGGCCTCTCAAAAAACGTTCAGGAGGTCACGCTCTCAGATCATGAAATAAGGGTTACAGCCCCGATAACCGGCAGCATGGAAAAAGAGATCGGGACCACCGGATCCATCGGAGTCATCCGTACTCCGCCCGGGCGGGTCACCTCAGGCCATTCTGTCACCATCCCTGAAGTATACGCGATTACACGCGAGATTGTAACCGATCTCTGGCGCAAGACCGGAGGGGTGCACTGTTCGGTTCTCTTCCATAACGGAACGATCGCAGTAAAGAGCAGTGACGTGGGAAGGCATAACACGGTAGACAAGGTGATCGGTCATGCCGTCCTCCATGGCATACCGCTTGGTGAGTGCGTCATCGGATGCACAGGAAGGCAGCCAAGGGACATGGTGATCAAGTATGCCCATGCCGGAGTACCTGTCGTTATCTCAAGGGCGGCAACAACTGACCGGGGGATTGCTGCAGCAGATGAATTTGGTATCACTCTCATCTGCTTTTCGAGGGATGACCGGTTCACGGTCTATACGCATGCCAGCCGCATCAGGGATCTTCCCGGGTAACAGGTTCCTTCCTCAATGCCTGGCAGTGCCCGGAAAAATCCTTTGAGGAAGAGGGTGAAAAGGATATGTGCAGAAGATGACCAGTGAAACGAGAATTGAAGGGAAGACTGCCGTCCTGGTGCTTGGCTGCCCGCAGGTTCCGGTGCAGACAGGGATAGCGCTGTATCTGATGAGCATTCTCCGGAAAAAAGGAGTCAGGGCGGTAGTGGCCGGGAACCGGGCGGCCCGTCTCCTTGTCGAAGTATCAGACCCGGAGCGGCACTATGTCGGCGAGGTAATGGATATTGACCGGTATATCGATGAGATTGCCGATAAAAAACGGAGCTTCGACTACCACTTCATTTTCATCCATAACGATGCCGGGGTCAGTTATGCTGCAACCGTCCAGTCGCTCACCGGCACAACGGTAATTGCCCTCATCTACGGTGAACATTTCCAGGAGATGGCAGACCTGATTGAGTTTCCCTGCGAAAAGATCGCGGCAAAAGCGGTCCACAACCCGATGCCGCTCAAGAACAAGCTGGACGAGGTGCTCCCATGGGTTGTATCGAATCTATGAAGTACGAGATCATCCTCCGGGATGCAAGTTTCCGTGAATGCAGGGATTACATCAGGGCCAACTGCAGTGAGTATGTCGATGTCATTCCAGGGTTCAAGATATTTGACAAGCATATCATCGGGGTCCCTCCCATATCGATAGGGTTTGAAGGGGATCTGATCATCTTCCCCTTTACAAAACCCTGCTATGGCACATTCCTGATGAAGATCGAGGATCATGACGAAGCAGTTCGAATCAGGCAATCTGCCCTTAAATTAAAAAAATAACCTTAAATATTAATTAATTTTTTAAAAAATCCGCCGCTCTCCGGAATATATATCAGCTAGTATGTGAACCAGACACGTAGGTGGAGCTGATGAATGATATTTCGGTCCTTACCGGGGGAAGGGCTGGCGACGGCATCAACAGTGCCGGCCTGCTGGTCGCTCACCTCTTTAACCAGATGGGATACCAGACCTACATGTATTTTGATTATCCCTCTCTTATCAAGGGGGGCCACAACTTCACCCTCACCCGCGCCGCGGAAACGAAGATCGGAGCGCACAGGGATCGGTGTGATTACCTGCTTGCCCTCTCCCAGGACTCTATCGATCTGCACCGGGACCTCATCAGGAATGACACGGTCGTGCTCTTTGACAGCGGCCGGGTCCAGGGTGAAGGACAGGGAATCCCGGTGGAGAAGATACTCGGTGAAGAGGAAGCACCGGTCGTGATGGGAAACTCATGTATTATCGGGGGTTTGGCGAAAGCTGCCGGCATCCCTTTCCAGGTAGTCGAGACGGTAATCAGGCGCCAGATTCCAAAAGAGCCTGAAAAGAACCTCATTATCGCGAGAAAAGGGTACGATGCCGTTCGTGAGGAGCGGCGTATCTCCCGGGTTGGTGATACCTGCTGCCCGCTCCTTACCGGGAACGAGGCGATCGGCCTGGGGCTCCTGCATGGCGGGCTTGATGCCTATGTAGCATATCCCATGACCCCCACCTCAAACCTCCTCCATTTCCTGGCCGGGGCTGCCCAAAAGTTCGCTCTTACCGTGGTGCATCCTGAAAACGAGATTGCCGTGATGCTGATGGCACTCGGGTTCTCCTACGCGGGAAAGAAGACGGCGTTAGGCACATCGGGAGGGGGTTTCTGCCTGATGACAGAAGGGTTCTCCTTTTCAGGTTCATCGGAGGTCCCGGTGGTGGTGGTGATGGGGCAGCGTACCGGGCCTTCCACCGGCCTTCCCACCTACACCGGGCAGACAGACCTCCACTTCATTCTCCATGCCGGGCAGGGGGAGTTCCCGAGGCTGGTGGTG
>JAJRBV010000081.1 GCA_028679275.1 Methanoregulaceae archaeon | reverse complement strand
GCAGACCATTGGGATTCATCTGGCCGAACTCCTCGGGGCACTGGTTGATAACACGTCAACGGTCTGCCATGGACCCTCTATCATGGCTATACAGGAGGTGGGGCATCCCGGGTGTACCCTTGGGCAGGTTAAGAACCGTGCTGATGTGATTGTGTACTGGGGTACGAATCCCATCGATGCCCACCCGAGGCATATGAGCAGGTACACCACCTTTGCTGACGGGTTCTTTTTAAAGGAAGCATTCCGGGACCGGAAGGTCATCGTGGTCGATATACGAAAAACCGAATCAGCGAATATAGCAGATGAATTTGTCAGGATCCAGCCGGGCGGGGATTACGCGGGTCTCTCTGCATTGAGGGCGATAGTGATGGGTAAGCGGGGGATAATTCCTTCATCAGTATCCGGAGTATCGAGAGAACAACTCTTCCGTGTGGCAGATCTCCTCCTCTCTGCAAAATTCGGGGCGATTTTCTTTGGGCTCGGTTTGACCATGTCCCCCGGCAAGTATAAAAATATAAGAAATGCGATTGAGCTGACGGAGGAGCTGAATCGTCATACAAAATATACCATCTCTCCTATGCGGGGACACTGGAATGTGTACGGATCAAACGAAGTGTTCACATGGATTTCAGGGTATCCCTATGCGGTTGATTTTGCCCGGGGTATCGCATTTTATAACCCCGGAGAGACGACGAGTGTCGACGTGCTCCGCCGGAAGGAATGCGATGCATGCCTTGTTGTGGCAAGTGATCCCGGGGCACACTTTCCAAAGGCATGTGCCGAACACCTTGCGCAAATTCCGACAATCCAGATAGACCCGCATACCAATGCAACAACACACCTCTCCCACATCCAGATCCCTGTCGCGGTAACGGGTATAGACGCAGAGGGGACTGCATACCGGATGGACGGCGTGCCAATCAGGACCCGTATGCTGTTCAAGGGAGTATATCCCAGCGATACCGAAATTCTCGAGCGGTTATACGCGCTCGTAAAGGAGGCAAAAGGGCCATGAGCGAGCTGTTAGTCAGAAATGCGTATGTCATTGACCCCCTTTCAGGAATAAAAGGGGATATCATGGATATTGCAATCCGGGACGGGAAGATCGTTGAAGAAGTCGGGAGAAATGCCGGGGTGATAGAAGCCGACCACTGCCTTACCCTCCCTGGCGGTATTGACTCCCACTCTCACGTCTGCGGAACCAAGGTCAATTTCGGACGGTACATGAGCCCTGAGGACATGCGGGCAGGCAGGACCGCACGGAAGGGGGTGATGCATGTCACCTCCGGCTACAGCGTCCCAACCACTTTCGGCAACTCATACCGTTACAGTATTATGGGCTATACGACCGTGCTTGAAGGCGCTATGGCGCCGCTCGAAGCCCGTCACACGCACGAGGAGTTTACAGCCACTCCCCACCAGGACATGCTCGCAAACACACTCTTTGACGGGAACTGGTCGATTATGGAGGCGGTGCGTGACAGGGATGTGAAACGTGCGGCCGCGGTCGTGGCATGGACTCTCTCTGCCGTGAAGGGTTTTGCCATCAAGCTGACCAACCCCGGGGGGACCGAGGCATGGGGTTTTGGCGAGGATGTCCATAGTATCCGGGACCAGGTTCCCCATTTCGGAGTGACTCCTGCTGAAATTATCGAAACGATGATCCGGGCAAATGAGCTTCTCAACCTCCCCCATTCGGTCCACCTTCATTGCAACAGCCTCGGGGTGCCGGGCAATTACAGAACCACGCTCGATACGATCGATCTCGTCCCTGACCTTAACGACAAGCGCCAGAGCCTCTACCTGACCCACCTCCAGTTCCACTCATACGGCGGATCCACCTGGAGGGATATCAGTTCAAAATCTGAGGATATTGCCCGGGCAGTGAACAACAAACCCCAGCTGGCAATTGACATGGGACAGATCATGTTTGGCCGCACAACGACCATGACTGCGGACGGACCGATGGAGTTCAAGCTGTACATGCTTCACCATAACAAGTGGAGCAACCATGATGTGGAACTCGAAACCGGCTCGGGCATCATCCCCGTCTATTATTCACGCAAAAGCCTTGTGAACTGTGTCATGTGGGCGATCGGGCTTGAGCTCGCCCTGCTCGTAAAAGACCCCTGGCAGTGCATGCTCTCCACCGATAATCCAAATGGTGCACCGTTCGTAAAGTATCCGGAAATTATTGCACTCCTCATGAGCAGGAGGTTCAGGGAGAGGGAGACCGCCCTCCTGGATCCGAGGACCGGGCATTATGTCCCGCTCCCTGCAATCGATCGGGAGCTTGACTGGTACGAAATAGCGATTATGACCCGGGCTGCACAGGCAAAAGCACTTGGTATTACCGGCATCGGGAAAGGGTATCTCAGTCCCGGAGCAGAAGCGGATATTGCGATTTACCCGTTGAAACCCGGATTGCTGGATCCATCGGCCGATTACCAGCAGGTGATGGCGGGATTCGGAAAGACACGGTACACCATCAAGAGAGGACGGGTTGTTGCAAGGGACGGGGAGGTTATGGTGGAAGGTGCGAACAGCACGATCTGGACAAAAGCAAATATCCCGCCCGAATATGATATCTCGGCTGATCCCGAATTTGTAAAAAAATTTGAGCAGTATTACACAGTCAGGATGAGAAATTACCCGGTCCAGGACGTGTATCTTCCCCGGGGGATCTGCATTGGGACGGAGGCATCATTATGAGGGTTATTCTCCAGACCAAGCCGAGAAAAAAGCCATACATCCCTATCGAGGCAGAATCGATTATCCCCCAGAATTTCCTCAGGAAAAATGATATCAGGGTCTTTGAAGGGAACAAGGAACGGAAACTTGAGGAGATTTTTTATATCACCAGCGAGGGACCTGCGGTCTCACCGGACCAGGTTGAGATCGTCTTATCAGGGGATACGGGATCGATCAAAAGGGTGGGGGAGTACATGAATGCGGGCCGCATCGTAATCGAAGGAGATATCGGGATGCACTGCGGGAATTTTATGAGTGCAGGGGAGATTATCATCAGGGGTAATGCCGATGCATGGCTCGGCCGTGAAATGCGGGGGGGGTTGAT
>JAJRBV010000069.1 GCA_028679275.1 Methanoregulaceae archaeon | reverse complement strand
TAACGAAAAAACAGGTTGTCTAGAAACTGCCGATGAGCTGGACAACCGGCACGCATGAAAACACGATGATTGCAACGGCCATCAGAACATTTTCCCTCATAACTCCTCCTTTCTCCTATCTGCAGGGAACGGGGTGATATAAAAAATAGGTGGATGGGACGGGTTCGGGATTCATACCGATATATCCCTGGCAGTAAGCCTGCTTCTCTTCTGATCAGGATTCTCTCTCGCCCTCTGTCAGAGCAGAAACGAAAGAAGGATGAGTCCTCCACTGCCGGCTATCCCTGCAAACGCGATCATCCGTTTCGGAATTTCCGGGACAACAAGAAAAGCAGCGATGCAGAAGAACAGGTAGGGAACAAGGGTCGCAAGCACGGAGAGGACAGCAAGCTTTTCGAAGCTGTTTGAAAAGAGAAGCGACACTGCAGAGAGAAGAGAGATAAGAAGCAGGGGAATAGCCGGAGCCCCGCGCGGGTTCAGACCTTCGAGCCAGGAGATATGACGTGTTACTGCAGTGCTGTGGAGAACCCGTGAACCCCCGATCAGGTAGGCATTCAGGGCTGAAAGCATGGCAATGATACCGATCACCGCAACAATTGAGCCTGAGCGGGAAAAAACAAAACCCGCTGCTGTTGCAACCGGTGCCGGGGATGCAGCAAGAACTTTGCTCCCGACGCTCCCTATGAGGGAAATATTGAGAAGGAGGTAGAGTCCCGAAACAACGAGCATGACGATAACCAGTGCCTTGGGAACGATCCGTGGGTCTTTCATCTCATCAAGGGGGATGGCGCTTATCTCAAATCCCGTGAATGGCCAGTACACGATGAGAACCGTTGAAATGAAACCTGTGGCAGTGATCGGGACAAGAGGTACAAGGTTTTCCAGTTCGATTGCGGGCAGGAGAAGGACAGCAATGACAGCGAGCGGGATCACCTTGAGGGCGGTAAGGATATTCTCCGTAAACCCTGACAGGGTAATCCCCGCCAGATTCACTGCACAGAACAGCCCGATGATGAATAGTTCGAGAAAAAGGATCCCCCCTATCCCAAAAAATGAAAGATACTGCCCGATACCGGCTGCGATTGTTCCAATGCCAAGAATTCCTGATGAAAGGTAAAGAATGATCAGAGCTGCCGATGTGCCCTCACCAAAGGTCTCTGAAAAAAGGGTATAGAAAGACGAACGGAACCCGGTCTTCTGCAGCAGCCATGCGAGGGAAAGGAGGACGCAGGATGCTGAGATGGCAACGATAATCCATGCAAGGAGTGAATAGGGACCAAGAATACCGGCCGCAATGCCTGGTACAACGAAAATTCCCGATCCGATAGTCCCGCCAATACCGAGACTGACCAGTTCTGTGAGGCCAAGAGATTTCCGGTATCGCTCTCCCTGCATCATCCTCTTCATTGAATCCGGGATTATCCTTCCCCGTTTCTCCTGTTCATAACCGGCCGGCCACCCTCCCGATTATCTGTCGGGCAATTCCGGGTTTTAACTGAATCGCGCCAACGGGACAGATCTCGTGGCAGCAGTAACACCTTATGCAGATGTTCCGGTTTATATCCGGGATTTTGGACTGGAACGAGATAGCTTTCACAGGACAGATCACGGCACACCGGCCACACTGTTCACACCGGGAACGGGAGAGAGCAGGGTACAGAGCATAGAACTTTCCCAGATTGTGGAGTGTACTGAGGAGAAGGCTTTTTCGCACCCCTTTTCCCTCGCCGCGATAGGTGGAAGGCAGCCTGAATCCATGGACGGCTGGAAAACCGGATTCATCTCCGGTCAGGAGGATATCGGTCTGGTAATTCCGGATTAACCCCCTGTCCATCGCAGCCTTTATGGTAGGTACGTCGAGTGGTGGAATTCCGATCATCCTGCAGGCGATCGTATCAATTGCCGTCCAGTCAGGGCTCGCCAGTATAAAACCGAGGGGCCGGGGAGTGCCCGAAGAGGGGCCGTCTCCTTCCATCGCAATCACACCATCCATGATCTGGAGGGATGGCATGAGTGCCTCGTTGAGATCAGCGATCATCCCTCCGAAATGGACAGGATCCTGAAACCGTGCATGATGAATCGGTTTTTCGAAGCCGGGTATCACCCCGAAAAGGTTTTTTGCACCGCCTGAAAAGAGAGTCCACAGGTGGGTCTTGGCCTTTGAAACAACCACGATATGGTCGCAATCCTTTAAAGGGCTGATGACCGGAAACCTTTTTACATACCGTCCTTCAGGGAAAGGATGATCAGAGAAACTAGTATCATAGTTCAGTTCCGCCCCTGTCTCTTCCGCAACGGTATCATACCCGGCAGAAAGGTAAAGGGAGCGAAGGTTTGCCGGTGTGTGGCGGATCCCTCCGCCCGGACTGTCAGCAATCACCACCCTGCAGCCGAGTTCCAAAAGTAATGTGCAGACTGCTCCCACAACAGAGGGGTGGGTAGTGACGCACCTTTCGGGAGGAAGTCCCTGGAGGAGATTTGGCTTGACAAGTACCCTGCTGCCGGGGCATATGTATGATTCAATCCCGCCAAGGGACTCTGTGGCTCTCCGGACTGCTGCTACCACCTCATTCTGATCGTATGATCTGCACCGGACCGCTGAG
>JAJRBV010000160.1 GCA_028679275.1 Methanoregulaceae archaeon | reverse complement strand
TCCAGTACTGATCCCCTGTTGCACCATCGTAGTGTCAGGAGTGCTCCTTCTCCCACCGCATATCCTTCTCGCTCCCCTTCATGCAGTAATCCTTCCTTGTCATCCCGTACTCGATATAGAGGGAACAGCCCGGGCAGATGCACCCCCGGTCATCACGGACACAGTGAAAACTCATTCCGAGCATGCAGAAGAAGATCTCCCCGTTCTTTTCGGCACAGGTGTTATAGGTCGGGCAGGACGGGCAGACACATGCCCCCTTCTCTTCATCATATTTCTTCCAACGCTCCTCTTTCTTTATCGGGAGGAGCTGTCGTATCTTATTCTCAAAGGTATCCATGCTGAGGAGAAATGGAGAAGGGGGTATATCAATCTATCAGGTCCGGCCTGGAAGAGCGTGTGATACAGGAGACCGGGGATCCGACATTAGGATGGGAAGAACAGGCCTGTCACCTGCCACCCTGCAAAGAACTATCTTGCCTCGCGGGGAGGATATATACGACTTATGGAAGAATCCCCGAGGTTACCTCACATGAAGCGATATCCTGATACAATACGCCGGCATATCTGGATAATATGCCAGGCGGGAGCATGCACGATAACGGCCGGTACGGGGGGAAGGGCATGAAAGTCCTCTCGTTTGTCGATCTCGGTCTCCCGGATCCAATCCAGAAGGCGGTGAAAGATCTCGGATTTGAGGAGCCGACCCCAATCCAGTCGCTTGCGATCCCCCTGCTCCGGGATGGCAGGGACGTTATCGGGCAGGCCCATACCGGCACAGGAAAGACTGCCGCGTACGGGATCCCCATCGTAGAAACAGCAGATCCTGCCGGAAAGCAGCCCCAGGCCCTGGTCCTCTGCCCGACCCGCGAGCTCGCCATCCAGGTTTCCGAAGAACTACGGAAACTCGCAAGGTACAGGAGAGGCATCATCATACTGCCCGTGTATGGAGGCCAGCCCATCGACCGGCAGCTGCACGCGCTCAGGACAGGGGTCCAGATCGTGATCGCGACTCCTGGCCGGCTGCTCGACCACCTTGACAGGAGATCGATCTCGCTTGCAGCGGTAAGGACCGTGGTGCTCGATGAAGCAGACGAGATGCTTGACATGGGGTTCCGGGATGACATCGAGACGATCCTGAAAAAAACTCCGGCAGACCGCCAGACCGTTCTCTTCTCGGCTACCATGTCACAGCAGATTCTTGACCTTGCTGCAAAGTTCCTGAAGGATCCCCGTACGGTCCAGGTGATGCATGACAAGCTCTCGGTGCCGAAGATCGAGCAGTCCTATTTCGAGGTGAGGGAGAGCGGAAAGATCGATGTCCTCTCAAAACTCCTTGACCTCTACGACCCTCAGCTGACGCTCATCTTTGCAAACACGAAACGGCGGGTGGACGAGATTGTCTCCCAGCTCCAGGCCCGGGGTTACCTTGCGGAAGGACTCCATGGTGACATGAACCAGTCCCAGCGCGAACGGGTGATGGGAAAATACCGCGAAGGAAGGATCGACATCCTGATCGCAACAGACGTAGCCGCCCGGGGGATCGATGTCCCCGATGTCGACCTTGTCGTCAACTTCGATGTTCCCCAGGACCCCGAGTATTACATCCACCGGATCGGGCGGACCGGCAGGGCCGGCAAGTCCGGGCGGTCATTCACCTTCGTTTCCGGCAAAGAGATGTGGAAACTCCGGGATATACAGCGGTTTGCAAAGATCCGGATCGCGCAGCAGTCAGTGCCAAAGGAGCATGAAATCTATACAAGAAAGGCCGAGCTGCTCGCAGAAAAAGTCCGCGACCTTATCGAAACAGGGAAGCTCGATCCCGAAACGCTGCAGGTCCAGCAGATCATGGGGGAGGAATACACCTCTCTTGAAGTCGCCGCAGCCCTCCTCTCCCTGTATGCCGGGAGCGGGACAAGGTCAGACAAATGAGCGTTTCCGGGCACCACGCGGCAAAAGGACCAGAAAATTACGGGCAAATCTTCTTTCTGATTCAATAATTATTTATTCGATAACCCACCTACTCTATCTTGCTACGCCGTGGTGGAGAACAAAGGATGATCACCGTACTCCTTGTGCATGATAATACCGACCTCATCGATATCACCCGTTCCTATCTTGAGAAGGGCGGGGAGGTCCGCGTTGATGCCGTCTCCTCCACAAAACAGGCACTCGAGATCCTCAAAAACCGGAACTACGATGTGATCGTATCCTACTACCATCTCCCGGAAGTGAACGGGATCGAATTTCTGCCCGAGATGAACGGGGTCGAGCTGCTCAAATACCTGAAATCACATGGTAATACCACCCCGTTCATTCTCTATGCCCGTTTTGGGAGGGACACCCTGGTTCTCGAGGACCTGAACAACGCAAACGAGGTCAAGTTCGCGAAGGGGGCGGAGCCCCGGCAGCCACTGGCAGAGCTGCGTGACCTCATCCAGCAGGCGGTGATGCGAAGGAAGATGGAGCGCGACCAGGTGATCAGGACCGAACTCCTCAATTCGATCCTCTCGCTCACCCCGGTATGGATCTGCCAGATCCGGGGTGGTGTCATTGAATGGGCCAACAGCACCATGACCCTCGGACTCGGCCATCCGGAAGGGGGCCTTGTCGGGAAGAACGCATCAGCCTTTTTTGCCAGCCGGGAGTCCTTTGACCGGGCCTCACGCGAGCTGACGCTCGTCATCGATGAGCAGGGGTGGGGGCATGCCACAACCCAGTTGAAGAAATATGACGGCACGCTCGTCCACTGCAGCCTCATGGTCCATGCCATCGACCAGAAGGACCCCTCCCGGGGCCAGATCATGGTCTGCGAGGACATCACGGAAAAGGTCCGTCTCCTCGATGCGGTAAAGGAGAGCGAGCTCCGGGTCCGCGAGCTTCTGACCCACTCAAGCAGCCTGATCATAAAACTTGATACAGATGGGACGATCACCTTCTTCAATACGTTTGCCCAGGTCTTTTTTGGTTATTCGGAAGCCGAGATCGTGGGGAAGAATATTATCGGGACCCTGATCTCGCCGGGCAGCGGGAACGGCCATGAACTGCCCGGGTTTGTCTCTGACATGGGACTCAACGGAGAAGGTTATGCGATCCGGATCACCGAGATGCATCTCAGGGATGGCCAGCCTGTCTGGGTTGCATGGACAAACAAGGCCCTGCGGGATGCGGAGGGGCATATCTCCGAGGTGATCTGCATCGGTCATGACATCACCGACCACGAGCACCG
>JAJRBV010000131.1 GCA_028679275.1 Methanoregulaceae archaeon | reverse complement strand
CTCTCCTTCGATACCGGTCACTTCCGTACACGTATGGATCCTGATTTCAGCGTGGCGGGATACATCGAGCATTTTCGGTGAGAGGATACACATTGAACAATCGTTTGTTGGAAATGTCTTGTCCAGCTGTGCCATGTGCCCGCCAATAGAGGGTTCGCGCTCGATGAGATGAACCCTGATTCCGTGGCCTGCAAGGTCAAGGGCAGCCTGGATACCGGTTACCCCTCCACCGATGATTACCACATCGCCCATCAGGAATATCTCCTGGCAAGATCCCAGTAATTCCGGGCATTTTTGAGAATATGCTCCCGCTGTTCATCAGAGGTCTGCTTGATTGGCTTGCCTGGTACCCCGACGACTACCGAACCTGGCGGGATTTTCGTTCCCTCGGTCACAACAGTCCCTGCCCCGAGAAGGGAATCTTCCCCGATTTCAGCCCCGTTCAGGACGATTGCTCCCATTCCTACCAGGACACGGTCTGATATCCTGCAGCCGTGGAGGATTGCCCCATGGCCTACCGAGACATCGGTTCCGATTAAAACCGGAAAGCCTGAACTCGTGTGAAGGACAGCGTTATCCTGGACATTTGACCGGTCGCCGATTACAATCCGATCCTTGTCTGCCCGGACAACGGCACCATACCAGATGCCGGTCTCGATTCCAAGGGTCACATCCCCGAGAATGGTGGCGTTCGGTGCAATAAAGAACTGACCCCTCCGCACGCTATCCATAGCCATAATAACATAGGATGTTTATTATCTACCACAATGAAGGTTATGGTCGGGGGAACGTTCGATCCTCTCCACGATGGCCATAAACGTCTAATCTCACGGTCATTCGAGCTTGCCGGAAAGGATGGAGAGGTGACGATCGGACTCACCACTGATCATTTCGCAAGCCGGAAGAGTCACCCGGTAAAGGAATATTCTGCACGCAGGGTTGCTCTTGAAAAATTTATTGTAGCGAGTGGTTTTTCTGCACATTACGAGATTGAGCCGCTGAGCGACCGGTATGGCTCGGCGATATCAGAGGAGTTCGATGCACTTGTGGTGAGCGAAGAGACGCTCCCGATTGCCCGTGAAATAAATATGCTCCGACACGAAAAGGGAAAGCGGAAAGTGGATATCCATCAGATTACCTGTGTCCTCGCGGAAGACAAACGGTGGATTTCAAGTACCCGTATTTACCTGGGAGAGATTGACGAACATGGCCGACTCCTCCATCCCTAAGAGCCTGCCCGTACCTGCCTACGGAAGAAGAAGAGAACCTGCGGGTTAAGGGATTGATCCCCTTCCATCCGAATAATATATCAGCAAAAAATCCGGGAGTTAGGCCTGATACTCAAAGCATCCCCTTTTTGCTGTCTTCTGCTTTTTATCAGGATGATATCAGTTCTGTCTTCTTCTTACAATGACAACAACCGAAGCAAGACAGAGGGCTCCCGGAATAAGATACGGCGGGATAGGGACCCCTGTCGGTGAAACCGGTGCAAGAGCCTGCTGTGCAATTTTCCTGTTCTTCTTCGCTTCTTCAGATGAAGAATCAATCAGGAGTGCCTGACCGGATACCGTTATCGCCTCTTCATACCTGCCAAGGGCAATCAGGGCAGTACCCTTGTTCACCCATGCTTCAGTCAATGTGGGATCAAGCAGGGTGGCACGATCGGCAGCTTCGAGACCCTCTCTGTATCTCTCAAGGTGAATCAGGGCATAAGCCTTGTTATTCCAGGCCGCAGACTGGTCAGGGTTCAGGGCAATCGCCCGTTCCGAAGCATCCAGGGACTCATTGTATCTCCCGAGAGCGTTGAGAATCCCTCCCCTTGTAACATAGGCAAGGGTGAAATTCTGGTTCTCCCGGAGGGCAAGGTCTGTTTCGTTCAGCGCCGGCAGGAATTGTCCTCCATACGCGAGCTCTACTCCCCGGTTATAGTGGTCGACTGCTGCCAGATTGTCTGCACCTGCAGCACAGCATACGGTAAAAAATGTGACAAGGAGTAAAAGAGATGAGAGGGGTCGCTCCGGCAGAATCATCTTCTCCCTCAGAGGATATGGTTTGTAATATCCTTTGTGATCATCCACTCACAGTAGAGGCAGTGAAGTCCTTTTTGCAGTACTTCGAATCTGGAAGGGACAGGTTCATTCGTATTTGAAATGCACCCCGGATTCGGGCAGCGGACCACCCCGACAAGTATCGCCGGGATCTTAACCCCCTTCTTTTCATATACATCAAAGTTGCGTATGATACTGATGGTGGCATGAGGGGCGATCAGGGCAATCCTGTCCACTTCCTCCTTGCAAAGTTCACGATTCTCGATCTTGACGATATCCTTTATCCCGATTTTACTGCTCTTCACATTTGTTGCAACTGAAATGGACTCAGTTGTGGTGCCTGTGATTCCGATGATCTTGAGGACATTGAGGGCTTCGCCTCCTGTGATATGGTCGATTACTGTCCCATTCCGGATTGGACTGATCAGGAGCCCGTCCCGAGCATCCCTTCTCATCATGATATTACCTTCTGAAGCATCGCCATCCTGA
>JAJRBV010000035.1 GCA_028679275.1 Methanoregulaceae archaeon | reverse complement strand
TGAATTCCAATGGAACTATCGTAGCCTATTTCACTGCCACCAGCGGTGGTGGCAGCGGCGGTGGCGGCGGTGGCGGCGGTGGAGGAAGCGGTAGTGTCCCGGCCACCACCGTTACAACCGTTCCGACAACGGTACCCGCCACCGATACTTCCGGAACCGGAGGTGGGGACTCCGGGGGTCTGAACACGACACCGACAACTGAGGTCACGGTGCCGCCAACGCCGGAGGTTACTGAAACCACCCCTGTCGCGACCACAACGGTTCCCCCTGCACAGCCATTCTGGTCACGGTTCCCCCTTGCATGGATGATCCCGCTCATTCTGGTTATTATCGTCCTTGCTGCCCTGGCCTATTACTATTACCAGAGGGAACGCGGGGAAGAGCTGTTTGAAGAGAAATAACCACCATTTTTTCAGCTCAGTTTTATAGTTCCGGCCGCACCCCGCAGGGAACGGGTTTTCTGCACACTGGTTCCGGAACTAAAAATAGGATATCAAGACTAATATAAGAGTGGAGACAGGATTAGGAGATAGATATGGATGAGAGCCACACAATCTGGATCGAAAAATACCGGCCGGTAACCCTTGCAGAGATTGTTGGCCAGGACGAAATCGTGGAGCGCCTCCAGTCTTACGTAAAAGCAGGGAGTCTTCCGCACCTCCTCTTTACCGGGAGTGCCGGGGTCGGGAAAACCACTGCTGCAGTGGCGCTTGCAAGGGAATTTTTTGGAGAGGCGTGGAACCTGAATTTCAGGGAGATGAACGCATCCGATGAACGCGGGATCGATGTGGTAAGAAACCAGATCAAGCAGTTTGCCAGGACATCACCTCTCGGGGGAGCAGAATTCAAGATTCTCTTCCTCGATGAGGCTGATGCACTCACTCCAGATGCCCAGGCCGCGCTCCGCAGGACCATGGAGAGTTATGCACAGACATGCAGGTTCATCCTCTCCTGCAACTATTCATCAAAGATCATTGATCCCATCCAGAGCAGGTGTGCCATCTACCGCTTCAGGCCTCTTGACAAAAAAGCCATTGCAGCGGAAATCGACCGGATTGCCCGGAAGGAAAACCTCACCGTGAATGATGAGGCAATCGATGCGATATCCTATATCGCACAGGGGGATATGCGCAAGGCCATTAACGCGCTGCAGGGAGCTGCTATCCTTTCCAGGGAGATCACCCGGGACATGATCTATGCCATCACCTCCACTGCCCGACCCGATGAGATAGAGGAATTACTGTCGCTCTCGCTCTCCGGCGACTTCGAATCTGCCGGCATGACCCTCTCCCGGCTGCTCCATGACCGGGGCATCGCCCCCAATGAGCTGATCAACCAGTGCTACAGGGCAATCATACGGAGGCCGATGGATGAAAGTCTCCGGGTTTCCCTTATCGACCAGCTCGGAATTACTGACTTCAGGCTCTCTGAAGGGGCAAGCAGTGACCTGCAGATGGACGCTCTGATCGCACAGTTCGTGATGCATGCAAAACGTTTTGGCAGGTGACGGGATGGAGCAGGAACCGGCAGCCGAGATCATCGACCGTGATGCCGACTGGAATAGGTTTTTAAAAGGCCGGTATAAAAAGCAGCTCTCCGAGATCTCACGCGAGTATCCATATAAAAAATCCCTGATCATAGATTACCGGGAACTCGAGAGTTTTGGCAAGACCGGGATCAGGATGGCAGATGAGCTTCTTGATAATCCGGGCAAGGTCATAGAGGACGTGAAATCGTCCGTTCTTGCCCATCAGCTTATCAAGGGGAAGGATGGCAAGGCGACCCGGGACATCAATATCCGGTTTACCAGTCTTCCGAAAAAAGTTGCCATCCGGCATATCAGGTCGGACCATATCAACAGGTTCATAAGTGTCGAGGGAATTCTCCGAAAGACTACGGAGGTACGTCCCCGGATAATAGAAGCCTATTTCCGGTGTCCCGGCGGCCATATCACCATAAAAGAGCAGGGGTACGGAAAATTCAGGGAGCCTGATGGTTGTGCGACGGATGGTTGCACCTTCAAGAAACTCGATCTCGTGCCAAAACGTTCGAAATTTGTAAACTCCCAGAAACTCCGGATTCAGGAATCTCCGGAAGGTCTCCGGGGTGGAGAGCAGCCGCAGACCCTCGATGTTGATGCGACGGACGATCTGACAGGGCTTGTTGCCCCGGGCGACAGGGTTGTCATCAACGGGATTCTCCGATCCATACAGCGGGTAAGTCATGGAGAGAAGAGTACGATATTTGACATCTATCTCGAATGCAACTCGATCGAGATTGCCGAGAAGGAGTTCGAGGAGGTCGAGATCGACGAAAAAGCGGAAGAAGAGATCCTCTCCTTATCGCATGACCCGAATATTTATCACAAGATCACCCATTCGATTGCTCCGACCATCTACGGAAACGAGGATGTTAAGGAGGCGATTGCACTTCAGATCTTTGGCGGGATCACAAAGGAGATGCCTGACGGAAGCCATCTCAGGGGGGATATACATGTGCTTCTGATAGGCGATCCCGGCATCGCAAAAAGCCAGCTCCTCCGGTATGTAGTCAAGCTCTCCCCCAGGGCGATTTATACAAGCGGCCAGTCATCCACGTCAGCGGGTCTGACTGCAACCGCTGTCAAAGACGAGTTTGGCGACGGGCGCTGGACCCTTGAAGCAGGGGCACTGGTGCTTGCGGACATGGGAATTGCGGCGATCGACGAGATGGACAAGATGCAGAAGGAGGACAGGAGCGCATTGCACGAAGCAATGGAACAGCAGTCGATCAGTGTGGCAAAAGCAGGGATTACTGCCACGCTTAAGTCCCGGTGCGCCCTCCTTGGTGCAGCAAATCCAAAATACGGAAGGTTTGATGATTTTGCTCCTATAGGGGAACAGATTAACATGCCCGCATCCCTCCTCTCCCGTTTCGATCTGATTTTCATCATGGGTGACAAGCCCGACCCGAAAAAGGACGGGGCAATTGCAGAGCACATCCTGAAAGCCCACACTATCGGTGAGACAATCGTTCAGCACCGCAAGACCCCCATCCCGGGGGTGAATGATGAATTCATTGCCGAACAGCTGAAACCCGTTACCCCCGACATCGAGCCGGTCCTATTCAGGAAATACGTCGCATATGCCAAGAGAACATGTTTTCCCCGCCTTTCGGATACTGCCCGCGAGTCCCTGATCGCATATTACTTGCGGCTCCGCGGCCTGGCTTCCGAATCGAACAAACCGGTACCGGTGACAGCCCGGCAGCTCGAGGCGCTCGTACGGCTTGCAGAGGCCAGCGCACGGATACGGCTTTCAAGGGATATCGAAACATCGGATGCTGAACGAGTCATCAATATCGTGGATACCTGTCTCCGGCAGGTGGCGTACGACCCGAAATCCGGATCGTTTGACATCGATAAGGTAGTTACCGGATTTTCAAAAGGCAAACGGGACCTTATCCGCAGGATCAAGGAGGTCATCCGGGGGATTGCCGATGAAAGCGGCAGGGCGCAAATCGATGAAGTAATCGAACAGATATCCCGTGAAGGATTCGGGAAAGACGAGATTCGGAAACAAATCGATATGTTCCTCCGGCAGGGCGAGGCGATGGAGCCGAAACCTGGCATCATCAAACTCATCTGAGCCGCTCCTTTTTTTCCATCAGACCCTATACTGATCATGCAGCGTGAGCGTGATCAGGCAATATTCGAAGCAGCGATCAAACTGGGGGCGCTCTACCACCAGTGGGTGGGAACTCCGGTCTCGCCTTCCACCGCATCCACCCTTGAATCAGCAATACAGGAGAGCGTCAGCCTCCAGCCCTTTGTCTCTGATATCCGGGTTTCTCTCGACAGATCTCAGATGGCGGAGAATATATTTGGTTACTCTGAACTGAAGGGAACCATGTTCACCGTTGATATTATAACAAGGGTCGGCAGGTCATGCTGCCATGCCCGGCTGCAAAGGAAGGGAGAATACCCCTTGATGGAGATCGTCTCGTGCTATGAAGAAGCCTGATATCCCGATCACGGACGACCATATCCATATCGACCCAGTCAACGGGAGGGGATTTGAAGCAGCCAAAGATTTCAGGCGGGCAGGAGGGACCCATCTCTTCCTCGTCACAAAACCCTCCTCATCATTCGGGATCCTGCCGCATACCGGACGGGAATATGCACGAGTTTTTGATGAGACGATAGCGGTTGCAGAACACGTCAGGGCTCTCGGGATCCAGGTATTCGTCGTTCTCGGGATCCATCCTGCTGAAATAACCCGCCTTTCGGCCGGCTCCCCGCTCCCGGAGGCTGTCGCAGCAATGAGGAGAGGGCTTGATATTGCCGCTACCTATATTGCAGAGGGGAAAGCCGTTGCCCTCAAGAGCGGGCGGCCGCATTATCCTGTTCCCGATCCCGTACGTTCCGCATCAAACGACCTGCTCTCCCATGCGTTGAACCTGGCAGCTGAACTGGAGTGCGCCGTGCAGGTCCATGCAGAGACAGGTCCCTGCGCTGACATCGTGCCCATGGCGGAACGTGCCGGACTTATGCCAGGGAAAGTTGTGAAACATTATGCGACCCCTGACACTCCTCTCACCCCTTCATTCCTGGCCACCCTTCCAGATATTCCGGAGCTGGCAGGAATTCATCGCTCTTTTACCATGGAGAGCGATTATATGGATGAAAACGCAAGGCCCGGGGCGGTGATTGGTCCGAAGTCGGTGCCAAAGATCACCTTCAGGCTGCTTGACGAGGGCCTCATCACAAAGGAGGATGCATACCGGATCCACAAAGAAACTCCTGAAAAGGTGTATGGTGTGGAGATACAACTCTGAACCGTTCCCGGCTCAACATTTTAAGAACTCTCCTCCCCCATAGTACTGATCAATGTACCTGAAGATTCACCGCACGCCGGCAGGTGATGAAGTAGTCGCTGTCTGCGACAGGGAACTCCTCGATAGACGGATCCAGCATGGTGACCTGGAGATCCATATATCCGAGGCATTCTACGGGAACAGCCCTGCAACACCCGAAGAGGTGAAAGCGGCGCTCCGGTGCGGAGGGAATATCAACCTGATCGGTGAGCGGGCTGTTGCCCTTGCCATCGAGATGGGGCTCATCGGAACTAACGGGTTTATCAGGATTGGATCAGTACCCCATGCCCAGATCATCAGACTCTGAACGGAATATCAGGGAGAATATCTGCCCCCGATGCGGGGCTGCATCAGATACCGGTGAGCTCTGCGGCCGGTGCAGGGTGCAGCAGAATCCATGGTTCTCCTGCGAAAACAGGATTATCTGTACCTTCTGTCCAACGTGCGGATCCCGGAAAGAGTGTGGGGTCTGGACTGACTGTACTGCAGAAAAGGATGAGATCGCCCGGGAGCTGGTGCGGAGAGCAGTGCATATATCCCCCGGTGTCATTTCACCGGTCTTTGGGATTGCGATACGCGACCAAAGCACCAACCGCTCGCTTGCCGAGGTGACGGTCGAGGGAATACTGTTCGGGGAGCAGGTGAATGCCGCCTGCGAGGTGGAGATTCTCTGGCAGAAAGAGCAATGCGACCGCTGCAACAGGATCTCGGGGAGCTACTACGAGGGGATTGTCCAGGTCAGGGCCAGCGGAAGAAAACCCCGTCCCCACGAGATCAGAACTGCGGCACGGATCGCACGGGAGATCGAAGAGGGATGCTATAGTGCGGGGGAACGACTCTCATTCATTTCCGATACGGATGAGACGAAAGACGGGCTTGATATCACCGTAGGATCCCAGCGAATTGGTCAGGAGATAGCGACCGCCATTGTCCAGAGGCTCGGCGGGCGGTTTTCCACCCATCCGAAACTGGTCGGAGAGCGGGCAGGAAAGAGGCTGTACCGGATCACCTATTCCGTCAGGCTCCCCCGTTATGGAAGGGGCGATATCATCGAGGTGAATGACAGAGCCGGAGAGGTGCTCCAT
>JAJRBV010000172.1 GCA_028679275.1 Methanoregulaceae archaeon | reverse complement strand
CTTCAACCACGAGTCGCCCCGTCGCGGTGAGACTTTCGTCACCCGGAAGATCACGAGAGGTATTGCCCATATCCTTGCCGGCAAGGAAAAGTACCTCTATCTTGGTAACCTTGATGCCCGGAGGGACTGGGGCTTTGCCCCCGAGTACGTGGAATGCATGTGGAAGATCCTGCAGCAGGAAAGTCCCGGCGATTACGTGATAGGCACGGGAGAGACCCACTCGGTCAGGGAGTTTCTTGAAGCCTCGTTCGAATACGCAGGACTCTCGGTTGAAGAGCACGTCCGTATCGACCCCCGCTACTTCCGCCCGACCGAAGTTGAGGTCCTGATCGCAGATCCCAGGAGATCAGCGCAGGTACTGGACTGGAGGCCGAAGGTGAAGTTCTCCGAACTCGTGAAGATCATGGTCGATTCCGATCTCCGTGCAGCCGGGATTGCGGCTCCCGGGCAAGGCGATGAAATCCTCGCCCGGACCTGTTCGGGAAAATGGTGGAAAGGGGACTGACATGACCTACTGGACCGGGAAGAAGATCCTGATCACCGGCGGTGCAGGGTTCCTTGGCTCCCACCTGGTTGCGGAACTGGCAAAGCGCGGAGTCACCTCTTCCCAGCTTCGCATCCCCCGGAGCCGAGACCTTGACCTCCGGAGATGGGAGGGGTGCGTGGAGGCAGTGAAAGACCAGGACCTGGTCATCCACCTTGCCGCAAAGGTCGGGGGTATAGGATTCAACCGGAACAACCCTGCCACCCTCTTTTACGACAACGCCATTATGGGCATCCAGCTCATTGAAGCGGCAAGGAAGGAAGGGGTCGAAAAATGTGTCATTGTCGGAACGGTCTGCGCCTACCCAAAGTTCACCCCGGTCCCCTTCTCTGAGGATGATCTCTGGAACGGATACCCGGAAGAGACCAATGCCCCCTACGGTCTTGCGAAGAAGATGCTCCTTGTCCAGTCCCAGGCATACCGCCAGCAATACGGGTTTTCAAGCATCTATCTCCTCCCGGTTAACCTGTATGGTCCCGGAGACAATTTTGACCCCGAATCCTCGCATGTGATCCCTGCGCTGATCCGCAAGTTTGTGGAAGCGGTGGATGAAGGTCATGACTCGGTCGAAGTCTGGGGAACCGGTGCTGCCTCCCGGGAGTTCATCTACGTAAAGGATGCGGCTCGGGGAATTGCCATGGCGACTGAGAGATACAACGGGTCTGAACCGGTCAATATCGGTGCAGGAATGGAGATCAGGATCAGCGATCTCGTCAACCTGATCGCAGAACAGACAGGATTCTCCGGAACCATCAAATGGGACACGACAAAGCCCGACGGGCAGCCCAGGAGATGCCTGGAGGTATCCCGGGCAGAGCGGGAGTTTGGATTCCGGGCCCACATGGAGTTCCGGGAGGGTCTTTCAGAGACGGTGCAGTGGTACAAGAAAAACAGGAAGATAACTTCCTGATACTATAGTCAATCATTTTTATTCAGAACAATTTTTCCACGATTGATCAGAAGACCGGCTGGTGAGAGTTCACCCCCAGATCCCGATCACCACCGCCCCTGCAAACATCACTCCTGCTCCCATCATACGCCCGGCAAGCTGTGGTTCGCCAAGAAGGAGCCCGCCGAAGAGGACCGAGAAGAAGACCGACAGCCTCTTTACCGAGATCACATAGGGGACGATTGCCATGGTGTAAGCAAGGTTGATGGTGATTGCTTCGAAGGCCAAAAAGATGCCGAAAACCGGAAAGACCAGGACCTGCCTCGAAGAGGGGCGAAACGATTCTTCCGGGTCTGAACCGGAGCCATGCAGCCCTGACCCTGTCCCGATGGCAAGCAGGAGAAAGGCAATCCCGAGCAGGAATAATACGATGGCAGATCCAAAGATCGGGTCTGACTCTGTCACTACCTGCTTGTCATAATTGACCGAGATACTGTACAGGAATGCCACGAGCAGCATGGTCTGCAATCCACGGTGGGTTACGAGACTCTCAAACGGGGCTTTCAGACTGCAGGGCCTGCCATCCCGATACTCCAGGTTGAGCAGGTACGCCCCTGCAGTGACAAGGAGGATGCCCAGTACTCCGGCAGGGGAGGGTAGTTCTCCAAGGATCAAAAAGGAGGTAAGGATGAGAAAGACCGGGGTGAATGCGAGCATCGGGATACAAAGAGAGAGATCCGTTGTTGCGAGCGCCCGATAAAAGAGGACGGTTGCGATGAGGTTGATCGCCACGGTTACCGCAACAGCAGGCAGGAGCCCGGGACCAAGAGGAGGTATGCCGGAGAGAAACGATACGAGCAAAAGGACCAGGGATCCGGAGAGAAATGAGAACCCGGCCAGCGGATACGGTTTGATGGTCCGGAGGAGTACCTTGACCAGGAGACCATAGACGGCCTGGCAGAGGGCGCCAGTCAGGGCGAAGGCAAACCAGAGCATTCATCACGATGGTTGTCGGGAAAAAGAGATAATGATGAGGGCTTCTTTTTACAGGAATCCTGGTATACAAAGAGAATAATTACCACTAACCCCGTCTCCGAAGCTATATAATCCCCCCTGCCTATCGTACACTTGCGATGGCAATGTGGCACGAAAAAGGGTATACCCTGGCAGGGGCGGGAGTTGTGGCACTCCTCCTCCTGCTGATGGTGATGGCAATCCCGGCAGCGGCAGCGCCGATCACCGCAACGGACTGGTACAATGAGGGGAACAACTACACGAACCAGAAGCGGTTCGATATGGCGGTCCATGCCTATGACCAGGCAATCGGGCTCAACCCGTCCTATGCCCGGGCATATTTTGCGAAGGGGCAGTCTCTCGCCATGCTCGGGCTGCATGCCGATGCCCTTGTGGCGTACGAAAAGGCGATCGCGATCGATCCCGGTCTCGCCCCTGTGGTGTCAAGCTACCTTGAGACCTCAGAAAAGGTCGTGTATCCTGACATCCCCAGCGGATCCCTGATCCGGGGATACTGGGTATCCGGATGGAGGTATCTTGAGCTGGACAACCGGCAGGGGGCCTATGATGTGGTGGTGGCGCTTGCTCCACGTGGGACCGATGGGGCCAGCACGGCTGTTTACATCAAGAAGGGATACTACCAT
>JAJRBV010000099.1 GCA_028679275.1 Methanoregulaceae archaeon | reverse complement strand
TGAACGGGCGACACATGATGACCGCGATGATGAGCCCGTCGGACCTGGAAGACTTTGTCATCGGGTTCCTTTTCACCGAACAGGTGATCAAGGGTCCCGAGGAGATCGAATCGATCCGGGTGGAGAAGAACCGGATCAGTGTGATCACCACGAACCTATTCAGGGTGCTGGGCCCGAAAAAGACGATCCTCTCGGGCTGTGGAGGGAGTGCCTCGTTTATCGATGCCGAGAAACTCCCGAAGATCCGTTCAGATTTTTCCGTGGAGTCCGGGTTTATCGCGGATATGATAAAAAACACCCTCAACTCCGACCTGCACAAGCTGACCGGCGGGATCCATGTCGTCGCCCTGGCAGGCGCGGAGGGCATCATCACGGTCGCCGAGGATATCGGGAGGCACAATGCCCTGGACCGTGTCATCGGATATGCATTGAGAAACGGTACCGATCTCTCCCGGACGTTCATCATCGTCTCCGGACGGATCTCATCCGAGATGGCACGGAAATGCCTTGTCGCGAATATCCCCATCATCGTCTCCCGGGGTGCGACTACCACCCTCGCGCTTGAGGTTGCCATGAAGAACGGATTGACGATCGTCGGGTTTGTGCGGGGATCCAGGATGAACGTGTATACGCACACGAAACGAATCAGGGTGACCAGGCGGCAGTCCCCGTCAGGGTCCCAGTGATTCAAGGATCCGGCAGGCCTGGCAGATCTCGCTGTTGCAGAGGGTTCCGCATCTCCCGCACCTTCTTACTCCTTCGGAAGAAGCGGGCGGACCCCCCTGCTTTCGGATTGCAGCCTGCGACCGAAGGAGTGCCTCGCGGGTCCCGGGATGCCGGTATTCGAGCCTGCCAAGCATCGATCGTATCTCGGATCGCAGCGCCGAGCCAGCGTACGGGCATTCGGGCAATTCGCTATAAGAATCCCGGACGAACAGGTAGGCGACGACCTCCTTCTCGGTAATTCGTGCAAGCGGCTTGATCCTCGGGATGAAACAGTCTGGTTCTCCTGATGAACTGTCCTGCACCAGCCGGACCAGGTCCCCCCGCAAGACATTCATCAGGACCGATTGCGCCTCATCATCCAGGTTGTGACCGGTCGCAATCTTGGTCGCTCCGATCATCCTGGCCGCTTCTGCCAGGGCCTTTCTTCGCAATACTCCGCATATCGTGCAGGCCCTCTCTCCGCTTCCGCTTCTCCGGATGAGGGTGTCAAGGTCTGCACCGAAGAGATCGGGAAATGAGATAATATGGTGCCTGATTCCGAGATGCCGTGTGATGCTGACTGCAGATTCTATCGTCTCGTCACGGTACTCTGCAATGCCTTCATCTACCGTGATGGCAGTGATCGACACCTCTTTCCATTCTGGTATGAGTAAGGTGAGGATGAGGAGGAGTGCGGTACTGTCCTTTCCTCCGCTGAGTGCAACAGCGATATGGTCTCCCGGGGATACCAGGGAATTCTCGCGGATATGTTCCCTGACACGGTCTTCCAGGTGAACAGCCAGGTGGCTGGCACACCATCGCTCTGCCTGTTCTCTCCCCCGGATGACCGCAGGTTCCTGGCAGAACGAACATCGATCTGCTTCTACCATCCTTCGTTCGTAGGGTGTCAGGACTTATCCTCCATGGGCAATGCGGATGATCCTGATCTGGTCGTCACCCGAGGCAATGACATCTTCTGGTACTACTTTCCCATTCTTCAAGACAATGACACTTGCGGGTAGTATTCCAAGATCATGGAGTATCGATTCGATGGGAACGGGATCATCTCCTCTCGTGACGACGGTCTTGTCCGGAAGAATAACCTGCATTCGAATTCTCCTGAGGTAATACCCCCAATCACTTAAAGCACGCGGAGGGTCAGGCTCCTTGGACAATGGTTTGTTTCCCGATGAAAGGTATGTGGCAGATTCTGCAATTTTATATAGGGGGAGGGATATTGTTGAGTAATTCACAATTGTGAACAATCAGGGAAAAGACAGGCTAAACCATCCTATCCCCTGATTATCACTACCAGGAGAGGAGACGATGACCCCCAAAGAGAAAGCAATTCTCGTCAGCATCGGAAGTGCCAGAATTGATGAAGAACTCCTGGCAACCATTCCGAAAACAAGAGCCACAGCAGGGCCGGGAACCGGGGGTTCCTCGGTATTCATCAGGTCCGGGGCTCATCGGGTCCGGCTCTCTCTCACCAATGAATCCCCTATTACAATTGTTCCTGCTGATCATGGTGTCGAAGTGCTCCGGGATGATACCCTCATCACCCCAGGATTTCTCGAGCCGGCGCTCTGCCATTGCCCGGAACAGGCATACATCACCATCAGCGAGCGCTGTATCTACGATTGCAGGTTCTGCCCGGTACCGAAACTTTCCGGGGAGATCAAAACAACCGATTCTGTCATCGCCCTGGTCGATGAGGCATCCTCCCGGGGCACGGTCCATGCGATCTCGCTGACCAGTGGGGTAGCCGAATCACCGGAACGGGAGGTGGCGAGGACCGCATCCATCGTCAGGATACTCAGGGAACGGTACGATCTCCCGATAGGGGTTTCGGTATATCCGACCAGCACCTCGAGCGAGATCCTCGCATCAGCCGGTGCCGATGAGATCAAGTATAACGTGGAGACAATGGACCCGGGGATCTTCTCACGGGTCTGTCCGGGCCTCTCCCTCCGTTCCATCATAGAATCACTGGAACAGGCGGTTGATATCTTCGGGAAAAACCGCGTATTTTCGAATTTCATCATCGGCCTTGGCGAGTCTGATCGCTGTGTCAGGAACGGGGTGACAGAGCTCGCTACCCGGGGGGTGATCCCAATCATCCGCCCTATCTCGGCATCACCTTTGCGAGCGGGTGAGATCACTGTCATACGGCCTTCACCAGACCGCCTGCTCAGGCTTGCCAGGATGCAAAAGGAAATTCTTTGTGATCATGACCTGGACTGCCGGGTCGCACAGACATGTGCCTTCCATGTACGGGATGTGATATCACCCCGTTCCGGGATATGTGATGATCGCATCCCTCTTCAAGGCCGATTCCCTCACGGGAAAGAAGTATGCTCACCGCTCCTGGTTGCCAGGATAGTACCAACACAACTATTAAATGAGTCGTAATCCAACACTGGGAAGGACATTCACAATTGTGAATTAACTTCCACAGCCATGGAGGAACCTGACGGATATCGCAAAGATATTCCCGATAGGAAGAGTCAGCGGGTATTATCATCCCCGGAACCGGAGAAAAGACTGACATGACACCTGAACGGTCGCTCATCTACATGGATCATGCCGCTACGACCCCTGCCCGACCGGAGGTCGTAGAGGCGATGCTCCCGTATCTCCATGACCGGTTTGGCAACCCGTCGTCGATCTATTCAATCGCACGGGAATCGAAAAAGGTCGTAGAGTCCGCCCGTGTGACCATCGCCCGATCGCTCGGCGCTGAGCCCTCCGAGATATTTTTTACATCGGGAGGGACGGAGTCCGACAACTGGGCGCTCAAGGGGATTGCTTATGCAAACCGGAAGAAGGGGGACCATATCATTACCTCGGCAATTGAGCACCATGCCGTTCTCTACCCTGCAGAGTACCTGGAGAAACAGGGCTTCCATGTCACGTATATGCCTGTCGATCCCACCGGGCTTGTTGATCCTGGGATGATCGAGGATGCTATCACCGACAGGACGATCCTGATCTCCATCATGACAGCGAATAATGAGATTGGGACGGTCGAACCGATACGGGAGATCGGGAGTATCGCCCGTAGCCATGGGATTCCGTTCCACACCGATGCCGTCCAGGCAGTCGGGCATATCCCCATTTCCGTAAAGGAGGACAAACTTACCCTTCTATCGATGTCAGCGCACAAATTCTATGGGCCGAAAGGGATGGGCGCCCTCTATATCAGGAAGGGGACGAGGATCGACCCGCTGCTT
>JAJRBV010000066.1 GCA_028679275.1 Methanoregulaceae archaeon | reverse complement strand
ACTTCGTGGCAATGATGGAGGCGGTCCTGACCCGTTCGGACGGAGTGGTTAGGAGTGATAGTATCAGGAAACCCCAGGTAAATGACCAGATCACCCTTGAAGGAACAAGGGAGGTTTCTCTGTCAAGAGCAGACCGTTTACAGGTCTTTATCACCCTCGTGACCGGTGACAGGTACCTGATTTATGATGAGACGCTTCCGTACAAGAGCCATGGATAGAGGCAGAACCCCCTTCATTTTGATACTTTTTCGTTCTCCTGAAGGGGCGTGCAGGGCCGGCACCAGGATTTTCATCACCCCCGGGCTGTGGTCTGGGTAAGATGCGGAACGATGCAGTACATCCAGTAGGTTAATGTAAATATAGGCTAATGTAAACCAGGTTGCTGCTGCCGTGGCGGCGGATACCTGGAAAAAAACCTTGGAATTTCAACCATCCTGCTTTTCCTCTTCCCTGATACCGATCCCCTCCAGGATAGCAACCAGCCGTTTCCCTTCGTACACGCGAACATTGAAAAGAGAGTGAGTCCCTGTCTCGGCAATCCGATAAGCAACTGCTTCAAGCCTTCCCTTTGCCGGAGACAGATACGTGATTGTGGCAGAAACTGCGACCTGGGGGATCTCTCCGGTGTTTGCCGCAAGTCCAAAGGCATGATCGGCAAGCGAGAAGATCGCCCCGCCGTGGAGGACCCCGTTTGGATTCCTTTTTCCCTCCGGGTCCATAACCACGCGGGCCCCCCCCGGCCAGGTCCCTGTAACCTCCATCCCGAGAAGCCGGGCACATTCGCAGCGGTTGAAGCGGGCTGCAATCCCTTCGGATCCTTCGGGACTTGGCTCTCCTCTCTTCATCAGGAAATCAAAAGCCCCGTTCCTACTTATGCATTCCTGAGAGAGGGAGCCGTTTGTAAAAACGGGGTCAATCTCATGCTCCGGGGACCAGGAAAACCAAAAAATACGACTGACCCTGAGAGGGAAACGGTATCGCCGCATCCAGTCCGGTAAGGATTACAGTTACTTTTTGTACTCTCTTTTACTGTAGGATACCTGGTCTGACTCTCCCCCGTGGGCCACAATGTATACCCATTCGTAGAGCGATTTCAGTGTTCCGTACTGCTCGTAGCGCCGCATTGAGAAAACAACCCTCATCCGGTTCTCAAACTTCACCTTCCCGAGGTCCTTCATTCTCCTGGCGATCTCGAGATCATCACCGGCATCGATGGTCCGGTACATCCCTGCCCTAAGAAATGCCTCTCTCCGAAACGCGGTATTGCATCCGAGGGTATAGAAAAACAGCCGTGTATAATAACCAAACCTCGAAAAATTGTTGGCGAGGGCAAGGAAGAGATGGTTTTTCAGCCCTCCCTCCATAGGGAGAACCGGCCCGAAGAGCTGAACCACCTCCGGATCGCGGTCGAACGCCGCCATGGTCACGGAAAGCCAGTCAGGGGGGATGATACAGTCTGCATCCGTGGTAGCGATGATATCACCCTGTGCTTTTTGCGCACCATCATTTCTTGCCCCTCCTACCTTCCGGGAGGTCTGGATGAATACCAGGTCTGCATACTCTGCTGCAATCTCCCGTGTCCTGTCACGGGAACCGCCGTCCACAACGATAATCTCGTATAAATCCCGGGGAATCGTCTGCCGGGACAGGGATTCGAGGCATTTCCCAATATTCTGCTCTTCGTTATACGCTGGTACGATAACCGATATCATGTCCTGTGAGCTCCCGGTATAGTGCAAGATGCATTTTTGCCGTATCCCTGATATCATACCCTGCAGAATAGGGCCGAGCACCTGCTGCGAACGCTGACAGGCGTGGACGATCATCGAGAAGAGTGGCAGCTTCCTCGCGGGATGAGAAATAAAGGATGGCGTTCCCGAAGATATCCCTGAACTCGGGGATATCCCGGGCGATAACCGGGAGCCCGCATGAGAGTGCCTCAAGAATTACGAGTCCGAAGGTCTCAGCATAGGAGGGCATCAGGAAGATATCCGCGGCGCTGTAGGCTGCGATGATATCTTCTACATATCCGGGAAAGATGACATTACTCCCGCATCGGCGTTTCACCCGGTGTATCCGCATCCAGTCCTTGGAAAGTGCCCCGTAGGGGAATCCGCCGATCCAGACAAAAGTCTTTTCAGGATGCTGTTTTGAAAGGGCAAGGAAATCATAGAGTCCTTTTCGCGGAGTCAGCTGGGCCACTGATAAGACGACCTCCTGCCATTCCGGTATCCCGTGAAGACCACGGAATACCTCTCTTTTTTCCGGATCCTTCCTGAAATATTCCCTGTTCACCCCGTTCGGGATATAGGTGACCGGCATATCCGGGAGTATCGCTGTCACTTCCTGATGGCACGGTCTGGATATTGTGATAATATGGTCGAATTTCCCGTAAATCTTCGGGTATCTTTTATTAATCATCTTCGCAAGCGCTATGTTCCCCAAATTGATCCGGGGAGTCGAATGGGCAGTCAGGACTTTCTTTCCTCTGGCAAGCCGCCGGTTCATGAGGGCAAGAGGGCCGAAGGTATGGTAGTGGACGAGGTCATCATTGTCCGGAAGACCTTTCCAGCTGAGCTCAAGGCCGTCCATGGTCCCCAGCTGGCGGTAGAGCGTCTTTGCGACCGTTGCGCAGCCGATATACTTGAAAAAGAGCATATCCTCTACGTAGAAATTGACCTTCATTCTGCCCTCCCCGCCTTCCGTCATTGTGCCTTTCCCGTGTATTCCATTACGCTCCTGATACAGCCGTCCATATTCAGGTATTCAAACTGGGCAAACCTCCCTACAAGATCAATCCCTGTCTCTTCGCAGTACTTCCTCACGATACTGATGTTGGCAGGGTAGTCAAGGTCATAGACAACATAGGCAAACCTGTGCCTGGAGATTCCGGTATATAGTATCCTCTCATTTCTGATAAGGTCCATTGCCTCGAGTGAATTGATTACATGCCTGATGATCTCCCCATCGTTCATCCTGGTCAGGGCATCCCCTTCATTGTAGGTTATCTCGGCAAGGACAGCACTGCAGCCTTCCGGGGCCACCCCGGTACTGTAGTTTGAAGGGAACGATACACGGTTCAGGAGCCCGATATGGGGGGAGGGAACATAGAGCCATGAAATGTCCGGGACACTACCCCTCACCCCGATAAATACAGAGCAGACCGAGTTATACCGCAGGGATGATACTGCCTGCTGCACCCTTTCAGGAACCCCCTCCAGCGCCGGGATGAGATTCTGAAGGGGTATAGTGCTGATCAGTCTTTCGGCAGAAACGGTGCGGGTACCATCGCTGATCTCCCATCGGTCGCGGGATTTACGGATACGGGAGACATAAAAACCACAGGTCACCCGTTCCATGACCGGTGCAGCGATGGCCGTTACCAGTGCCTCAATTCCCCCTTCCTGTGGATATGAAAAGACTGCCTGGTGGGTATAACCCTCAGTCTCGATCCCGATAGCCGACCTGATAATGTCCTCTACCGGGGGTCGCGGCACCCTTCCCTCGACCCAGTGTGCAGACATAAGTTCCGGAGGGTAATTCCAGATCTTCCTGTTATAGGGAATAAGGTAACATTCGGCAATTCCCCTGCCGAATGTGGAATAAATCCAGTCCCGGAAATTTTTGACCGGGGGGAGTTCGCCTTTCTCCGCAGCGATCAGGGTTTTGATGTATTCATGGAGGCAGAAATAGAGATCTTCTTTCGGGAGTCCGGAAAGCCCGTTCTCGAACGGGTATTTCACGAACCTGTCTTTATAGAATATCCTGGTATTCCGTTTCCTTACCGCCCGGTTACCCTCCAGTACCAAGAGCATGAAGCGCAGGACTTCCTCGTCTCGTGAGAAGATGATATGTGAGCCACCGGTATCAAAACAGAATCCTTTCTCCCTGCGTGACCGGCAAAGTCCTCCGATCACCGGTTCTGCTTCAAGAACAACGATCTCCTCCCCCTTTCCGGCCAGAAAACGGGCAAGGGTGACTCCGGTGAGCCCTCCACCGAGAATCGCGGTTTTCACAGCGTACACATTGCTGTAAGAATTTATATGGTTGACCTCCCGCATGCATGCGCTCTGTGCGATTGTTTATGGGGAGGGAGGTGAAAAGAGACGATAACGGGCAGGGTGAACCGGAAATGGAGGAACAGAAGCTCGGAAAGGTGGTGCTGACCAATATTTCCAGGGAGATGTATCCGGAACTTCATGTGACAAAACTCGATGTGATCGAATATTATCTTCGCATTGCTCCCCGGATACTCCCCTATCTTGAAGAAAGGGCGCTAGTTTTACAGCGGTTTCCTGACGGGGTAGATCATCCGGGGTTTTATGAAAAAGACGCCCCGGCATGGACTCCGGGATGGGTGCGGCTCTATCCGCACCATTCTGTATCGGCAGACAGGGAACTGCGGTATGTAGTCTGCGACAACCCTGATACCCTTATCTGGCTTGCAAACCTGGCAGCGCTCGAGCTGAACATCCCGCTCGCACGACTGGCAGATCCGGACGCTCCCGATCTCCTTCTCTTTGACATCGACCCAAAACCCCCTGCCGGTTTTCCGGAAGCGGTATCCGTTGCGCTTTCCTTACGGGAGATGCTTCTCGATCTCGGCCTCGTGCCGTTTGTAAAGACATCGGGGAAAAAAGGGCTTCACGTTGTCATACCCATTACTGGAGAATACCGGTTTGACGAGACCAGGAATTTCGTCCATGCAGCAGGAGCACTGCTGGCGAACGAGTCACCCCTTGTCGTAGCTGAATTGACACAGACGAAGGACCCTGGAAAGGTTTTTATCGATTATCTCCAGAATTCTGCGTGGAAAACCATGATCTCTCCTTACAGCCTTCGTGCAACAGGAAAGGCCACTGTTTCAACCCCGGTATCCTGGAACACCCTTGCCGGAAGGATCGTTCCCGGCGATTTCACAATCCGGACCGTCTACCCCAGGGGGGAAGATCCCTGGATACACCTGAACACGGCTGCAGAACGGTTGCCGGAGGTGGGATGATGAGCGGGAATGCTGCTGATACGGGACAGGTTTCCCGCCGTGCTTTCTGGACCGGTGCGATCAGCATCGGCCTTGTGAATATCCCCGTGCGGCTTTCGGTCATGGTGAAGGAGCATACCGTTCCGTTCCGGCTCCTCCATAAGAGAGACGGGCAGCCGGTCAGATACGAACGGGTCTGCACGAGGGATAACGAAGTGGTTCCATGGGAGGAGATCGCAAGGGGTTTTGAGGTCAGGGAAGGGGAGTATATCATGATCGATAAAGGGGAGATCGAAGCGATCAGGCCGGAGTCTGACAGGAGGATCCGGATTGACCGGTTTATCCATGTCCTTTCTGTTGACCCTGTTTATTTCGACCGGACGTATTTACTCCTTCCTGACGGACCATCTGATGCGTATGCCCTTCTCAGGGAGACATTCCGCACGATGGGGAAAGCCGGTATCGGGAGGATCACCCTGCGGACAAAGGAGTATCCTGTGCTTGTCAGGGAATACTCCGATGCCCTGATCCTCACAACACTCCATTATCCGGACGAGGTCACCGATCTGGACAAGGTCGCAGAACTATCCGGAATCCCTGCTCCCGGGAAAAAGGAGCTCTCTCTTGCAGAGAAAATTGTTACTGATCTCTCCGGGGAATTCGATATAATGGAATACCATGACACCTACCGGGAACGGATCGAAGCCCTGATCAGCTCAAAGATGGCCGGGACGACCTTTCATGTCGAAAAGCCGAAGGCTGCAGAAGTCAGGGATCTGATGTCCGCACTCGAAGAGACCCTTGCCCGGCTGAAGGCTGAGCGGACTGCATGAACGTGGGACTGCATAGGGAGACATCGCATATGGATCTAAAGACCTACAAGGGCAGGAGAAATTTTAAGGCAACGCCGGAGCCCGATGGTGATGAAAATGTTCCTCTGCGCTCTTCGCGGATCTTTGTCGTGCAGGAGCATCATGCAACCCATCTCCATTATGATCTGAGGCTTGAGTCAGAGGGGGTACTCCGGTCATGGGCTGTACCAAAAGGTATCCCGGAAAAGCCGGGAGAGCGGCACCTCGCGGTGGAGACAGAGGACCACCCGCTCGAATATGCCGAATTTGAAGGGACTATCCCGGATGGCGAGTACGGCGCCGGGGTGGTGAAGATCTGGGATGCGGGTGTCTTTGAACCGCTCATCTGGGAGAAGGACAAGATTGAGGTGGTGATGAAAGGCGACCGCCTTTCCGGCCGCTACGTGCTGGTAAGGTTTAAACGGGCCGGGGAGAAAGACTGGCTCATCTTCAGGGCGAAGGAATGACGGGGCCAGCCTGTTCAAAAAAGAAATAATGATTATTTTGAACTTTTCACTGCTTTTGTGCCCCGGAGCATTGCGATCCTGCCGGTCCTCACGAACTCCTTTACCCCGTACTGGCGGAGGAGTTTTTCAAGGGCATCGATCTTATCGGTGTCCCCGGTGACGGAGAGGATAATTGTCTTTGTTCCCACATCGATGATCTGTGCCCGGAAGATCGTGGCGAGCTGCATGATCTCAGCGCGACTTGTGCCAGGTTCGGCGTTTACCTTGATGAGCGCAAGTTCCCTCTCGACCCGCTCATTGTCAGTGAGATC
>JAJRBV010000113.1 GCA_028679275.1 Methanoregulaceae archaeon | reverse complement strand
CGCCCTGAGGAGCTCGTCGGTATCGTTCGGGAATGGGAACGGGAGCAGCAGATGTAGACTGACTCAGGATGGTCTTTCCTGTTTCAGTTTCCCTGCAAGGTACTTCATGAGGGGATACACCCCGTCTGTCATCGGATGCACTTCCATAAACTTCTCAAACTCATGCACCCCGATTCCTTCCCGCATCAGAAAAGCCTGGTATGCAGCAATGATTCCTGCCGCGGGCCCCACTGCCTCGACACCGCAGAGCTGCCCGGTTTCGGGATCAACGCTCACCTTTGCAACCCCAGTCATTCCGGATGGCACCGACCAGAATGTACCTGGTCCGGCAGGACCCGGGAGTGACGCCGTTGCGGCGCATGATGTGTCGGTTTCAACAAAGGCATATTCATTGAAGAGATTCATGGACTGGGGAATTGCGGTATAGTCCATGACCTCATCCCTGCCGAGGATGTTTTCGGCAGCCACGAAACCCTCACGCCGTGCAACAGGGGTCAGGCAGGGCGAGCCGGTAACATCGCCGCAGGCATAGACCCCCTCCACGCTGGTCCGCATCCGCATATCCACGATGACCTCGCCGTTCGTCCGCTTTTCGATCCCGGCAAGCCTCTCTGAACGGGGTGCAAGGCCGGCTGCAATAAAAACTGCATCACAGGGTATCTCAAAAGAGCCGTCACGGCCTCTCAGCTGCACCCGTGATCTCTCACCCTCCCTCCCGATGGAAAGGAGAGAGGTATTCTCATGGATGCAGGTATGTTCCAGCTCCTTTCTTACAAGGGGCAGAAGTTTCGGGTCTAGGTTTTTTAACAGGGAGCTCCTGCTCACTAGGTGGATCCGGCTTCCGAATTCCTGGAAGATATAGGAGAATTCGGCAGCCATTATTCCCCCGCCGATGATAACCATCTCCTCCGGCAGTTCGGGCATCCTGCTGAGGGTATGGGGGGTAAAGACCCCCTCTGTTCCGATGCCAGGAACATCCGGTAAGGAAGGACGGGATCCTGTTGCGGCAATGACTGCATCTGCGGGAATCCTCTCCCCATCGATAAATACCGATTTTCCGTCGATCCTTCCTTCCCTGCCATACAGGATGGTGACGCCGGCGCCCCTCGTCTCCGCATCGAGAATCCCTGCAATCTTATCCTGGACGGCCTTCATTTCAGAGAGGAGCCTCGGGAAACGGATGCCTGGTATACTATCGACGATCCCCAGCTCATGCAGGTGGCGTGCAGAAGCAAGCGATCGTGCAGCATCATTGAGGGCACAGACCATCATGCACCCGCAGTGGAGGCACTGGCCACCAATCTCATCTCTCTCAACGAGCGTGACTTCACGCCCGCCGAGGGCCAGGGTTATCGCAGCAGTTCTCCCGGCCGGTCCCCCGCCAAGAACAACGATCATGCCCCTACCTAGAGAATCTCCACGCCCTCATCCATGGGGACCGCGAGTATATCGCCGGTAGTGGCATTCACTTCCACGATCTTTTTGCCCCTTACCTGCCATACCGGTACAAACACCTGGGCAAGATCAAGCTGGATATTGGTTCGCTCCGGCCTGATGACCTTTTCCTCGTAGAAGATGGCATCGCCCTTTACCTGCTTGATCCTCACCAGTTTTGTTAGCTGATCGATCAGGTCCTTGTATACCTGCTCCGCAGCCTGCTCCTTTGAGATCTTGGGCTTCACCACCTCCGAATCTGCGGGGATTTCCTTCTCGGCGGCTGCACTCCCGTCAAGCTCTATCCTGATTCCGTTGATGGCATTGATTGCCCCTGACCCGTCCCCGTCGAACAGGACCCGGTGATCCTTGTACACCTGCTCCCCGGAGCTGACATAGTGGAAGAACCAGTGGGGCATGAAACGAAGCGTAGTATTCCCTGAAACCCCTGCTATCTTTTCTGCAGCCTGCCTGCCCACTTTTATCGGGAGATGGGGGAGTGTGATACCGGAAGGGGCTTCTGCCTGGGTCCGGCTCTCCTTTGCAGGTGAAGCCTCATCGGGTGCAGATGCAAACGAGAGTGAAAGGGTTCGCCCAAGAACCCGTGCCAGGGCAGCTTCACCGGCATACCTGACAAACTCTTTCACACCCCAGATGATGCTATTCTCTGCCTGTACCTTTTCTTCGAGTGAAAAAACAAGTTTCCTGCATTCCAGTTCCTTATCGTCAACTTTCAGGCTGAAGCGGGTCCGGTCGAACTCTTCGATTTCAGCACTGTCATTTGAGCAGAGGACAAGAAGCACTTCTCCCTCGCGCATCGCTGAAAAGTCCACAGGAGCTTCCACCTCCTGCACCTCAAAACCTGCAGTTTCAAGGATTGCCTTTACCGCATTTCCCGCGTTTTCCCGTAATTTTCCTTCCATCAACCATACATTTCCTTCATCTTATAGAACAATTTTTCTATTGCAATGATCGATGAATTATTGATGAATCTTCCCCTGAAGTTTGTCAGCCATAAAATCGAAGAGTACGCAATGCAGGTGACGTACGATCCCCGGAAAGGGACCGGCCGGTTCGTATATAATCTTTCATTGATCGGTACAAACGACCTGGAGAGGGCTATCGCCGTCTACAAGGACGCTTTTAAAGCGGGTGTATGTGTGAGCGGGCTTGTCCGGTTCATACCAGGCGGAGAGGAAGTCGGGGATTTCCCGATCCCGGAGGGGAAGACCGGGATTGTTACGGTTTGCAGTACGACTCTGGATGGTATCCTTATGCACCGGGGTGTGCCTCTGAATCCCATAGGGGGCGGGGTGGTTGAGATCGAGCAGCGGATACCGAGACGGTTTACCCACCTTATTCTCTATCAGCACACCACGATAGATCCCCTCCAGGTACTGATCTCCCAGGAGATCACCTCAATTACCGATGTGATGCGAAAGGGGAGTGGTACAATCCTCGCAAACATCCGGGAGTGCCATATGGAAGCCGAGCATCTTATCGGGCAGGTCATGGATGACCTGATTGGGTCGCCTTTCACCGGGATTCTCGATATCGGTCCGCCAAACAGTCCGGCACTCGGAGTCCAGGTGAATCCCCAATATATGGGCATTGTTGCGCTGGGAGGTACAAATCCGATGGCGGCCATAAGGGAAGCAGGGATCGAAGTAAGCATCCATGCCATAAAGGGTCTTCTTGATATCGGGACAATGTCAGAGATTCTTGATTACTAAATAATCCCCTCATTATCCCCAGTTTGAAAAGAAATTCCAGTACATGGTGAAAAACCGGATAAATCCAGCAGATTCTGAATAGAGGGCGGTAAAACCTTCATCCTTTGATCCCATCACGACCATGGCCATTTTCCTGTCAATGATAAAGACACCTCCTGCCAGCCATTTCATCCCGGCTTCCCTGGGTGTTTCTTTCGGGGGAGCCCTGACAACAACGTTGATCTGACCGGGAAGAGGACCTGTCCACCCGTCTGTAATAATCTCGACCCTCACATCGTTTTTCAAGGAGAGCAGCTTCTCGATCAGCTCTGCCTTGAGATGGTCCCAGTAAAATATGATCCGGATGCTCTTATCTGCCGCCTGGAGTAGTTCCAGTAACCGTACCCGGATATGATCATCGCCGTGTATGCTCCAGATCAATTCCTGGTCTCCCCGATCAACCCGTGAAGAATGGGAATAAATCCTGTTCAGGACTTTTTTTGCCCTGTTTGCATCGTTCTCAACCGATCGAAGAAGACTCTCGATTGCCTCGTCAGGGCGCTCGGGATTGAACCGTTTTGGCGAGGTATTCGAAACCGATACCAGCTGTTTCTGGGAAAGGCGTTCGAGTACAGGGTACACCGATGCGCGGGGAACCCCGGACAACTCATGAATCTCGGTAGCGGTCGCTCCAGATGCCTGGAGCAGGGCGATGTAAACGAGCGCTTCG
>JAJRBV010000192.1 GCA_028679275.1 Methanoregulaceae archaeon | reverse complement strand
GACACTTCCCATTATGACGGTGGTATTGGGGGCCGAAAAGAGCCCCAGGCCGCATCCAAGGAGGACGAGGAAGAGCACGATCCATGGAAGCGGGGTGCCGCTGCCGATGAACACCAGCCCTAACAGACCGGACGATGAGATGAGAAGACCAAGGGAGGCAAGTTGGGAGGGATCCGTCCTGTCAGACAACCGGCCCGCGAGAGGGGCGACGATCATCTGGATAAAAGGCTGGATCAGGAGAACGGATCCCGCTGCTGCAGGAGACATACCCCTTACAACCTGAAGATAGAGGCTCAGCAGGAACGTAACGGCAAATGTGGCGCTGTAGTTGATGAGGGCAGCAAGGTTTGATGAGGAAAAAATCCTGTTCGAAGAAAGAAGTGCGATCGGAAAGAGGGGAGTGGGATTTTTCTTTTCAATATGGTAGAACAGTGCAAATGTCAGCCCTGACAGGAGGATAAGGCCGGCCGCAGCGGTGCCGGGGATGCGGGAGATGCCGGTAAAGAAGAGGAAGAGGGAGATGGCAGAGAGCACCGCCCCCCGGTAATCAAAGATCTCACGCCGTTTTTCATTCAGGATCGGAGGAAATCTCCTGACATGGAAAAGGACAATGCCTCCGAGAATAACGGTGATGAAAAAAATACTTCTCCAGCCGAAGAACTGGGTAAGGAGCCCCCCGATAAACGGGCCGAGGGTCATTCCCGCATACACCGCCATGACGTTAATACCAAGAGCCCGTCCCCTTTCACCGGGCGAGTACAGCTCCGCAATGATCGCAACGGCGGTGGCATACACCATTGCCCCTCCAATTCCCTGGAGAAACCTGCAGGCAAGAAGCAGGGAAGCCGTGGGAGTGAATATGGCAAGAAGGGATGCAGTCGTGTAGATCAGGGTCCCTGTGGAAAAAACCCTCCCCCTCCCGATAATATCTCCAAGCATCCCTGCGGGGAGGAGGAAGATTGCAGTTGAGAGAAGGTACGCGGCCGGGACCCATGAGAGCATGATGGCATCGATTGCGAACTCCGCACCGATCAGGGGAAGGGCAAGATTGATACTCGAACCGGTGAACGGATTGAGGAATGTGCCGATTGTTACAATGATGAGGATTACGGACCGCGAATCAGTATTCACCGGGGTCGGCATCAGGAGTTCCCCCGGGCCCGGATGCAGGAAATACGGATAATCGTGGTAAAAAATTTACATTCAGGCTTTAATTAAGCTTTACAAGGCTACCCGGAAAACCTGGTGGGGAAAAAAGGGATCAGATTGAAGGGCTCTCTTTGCCTATAATCCGTGCGATGTCGGCCATTTCACGGGCAAGAAGCCGGATAAGGTCATCAACGGTGAGAAGCCCTACGAGCCTCCCCCCCGAATCAACGATTGGCATTCTCCGGACACCTGATGTCTTCATCTCCTGAATAGCATCAAATATGCCCGTGTCCTTCCTGATGGTCCGGAGATCCCGGGTCATGATGCTCTCGATCAGAGCCATTTCGGGCTCACCGCAGAGTAAACCACTCCGGAGCGCGATATCCCGGTCGGTTACTATGCCAACCGGCCTGTGGTCATCAGTCACAACCACGCAGCCGATATTCTTCTCCTTCATCAGTCCGGCAACGAACTGGACAGTGGCATCGGGCTTGACGCTCACCACATTGGTCTGGCAGCATGCATAAACGGTCATGGTTAGATCTCTGGTCCTAAGAATGAGGACCTTTCTCTATTAAGTCATTATCCTGGACGAGGGGAGAAATTATACGATGAGCCTCCTGCGCATGAGCCGGAGGGAGATGACAAAGAAGAGAACCGTCACAAGGATGATCCAGATGAGGCTGTACAAAAAGAGCGGGGAAATTGAGGAAAGGGTGAGCGACCGCGTGATGATAACGAGCTGGGTGAGAGGGAGAAACACGACGGCAAGAACCTGCACTGTCGGAGGGAGGACCGTTAACGGGAAGAACGTGCCCGAAAAGAGGAACATGGGAGTAATGAAGAGAAACGATGGGTAATTGAGTGCGTCGATTCCGGGGGTGATCGCAGTAAAACACATAGCGATGCAGGCAAAGAGAAGGCCGCCAAGGAATGAGAAGGGAATGATAAGAAGGGAGAGGGGAAGATCAACGACCCCGAACACCGTCAGCACGAGAAGCATTACTGATGAATAGATAAGGCTCCTTGTTGCTCCCCACAGGAGTTCTCCTGTGACTACATCGTCGAGAGATAGCGGGGTGGCAATCATGGCCTCAAATGTCTTCTGGTAATACATCCGCACGTAGGAGGAATAGGTACATTCGAAGAATGCAGCGTTCATCATGGAGATGGCAAGCAGGGCGGGAGCGATATAATTAACATAGGGGACACCGTCAATCTCTCCCACAAACATCCCGAGCCCGAATCCAATCGCAAGGAGATAAAGGACAGGCTCTATAAAAGGAGGGAGAAAATTTACCTGGTATGTTTTGAAGAACACATCCCAGTTCCTCCTCCAGACCTTCAGGGCTAATCCTGATATCCGTGGTATCAGATAGGAATCCATGCAGATCCATTCAGTCCCGGAGGACCCTCCCGGTCAGCTTAAGGAACACATCCTCAAGCGATGCAGGCCGTGCAAACACACGTCCCGGGTTGCAGTGCTCAAAGAGATCTTTCGCTACCTCGCGAGGGTGGGCGGTGTGTACCTGGACAATATCCCCGAATATCTCATATCTGGCATTCATGGCATCCAGACATGCCGTCACTGAAGGGGTGTGCTCTACCTCCAGAATATCACTTCCCACATACTTCGAGATGAGATCCTGCGGGCTCCCCTCAACCAGGATCTTTCCGTCGTCCATGATGACCAGCCTGTCGCAGAGGCGTTCAGCCTCCTCAAGATAATGGGTGGTGAGAACGATGGTATTACCGGCAGCCCGAAGGGCTTTGAGTTTCTCCCAGATGAGGTGACGCCCCTGGGGGTCAAGGCCTATCGTTGGTTCATCGAGGATAAGGAGCTGCGGGTCATTGATCAGGGCTCTTGCAAGGAGAAGCCGCCGTTTCATCCCACCGGAGAGTTTTTCTATCGGGACATCCCGTTTCTCTTCGAGCTGTACGAAGGAGAGGAGTCTGTCCGCGCGGTCACCCGCCTCGGACTTCGGTATTTCAAAGTACCGTGCATAATTCGTGAGATTCTCAAAGCAGGTGAAATCCGGGTCGAGATTGCTCTCCTGGGGGAGGACTCCCAGCATCCTCTTGATTTCCCGTGGATGGGTGTCAACATCCCTGTCAAAAACGGTGAGATGGCCGCTGGTCTTGGGAGAGATGCACTGGATCATCTTCATTGTGGTCGTCTTTCCGGCTCCGTTTGGTCCGAGAAAACCGAACATTTCCCCCTGGTTTACCGAAAAGTTGATCGTATCGACGGCGACAAGAGATCCATACCGCTTGGTGAGGTTTTCCGCGTTTATTACCGGCTTCATACTCACCTTCCTGAGGAGTACGTGGGGGCCATCCCGAGAACACTCTTTCGATCGGGCGACAGGTTGTTCTCCGGTCCGGGAACAAAGATATTTGTAGGTCCAGTCAGAGAAGGTTTCTCATGCCCATACGGGAGATTGCGGTCAGCAATTTCAAAAGTTTCCGGGACCTTCAGTTCTCACCGGACAATTTTAATATCATAATCGGCTCCAATGCATCAGGTAAATCAAATCTCATCCAGATCTTTAAGTTTATCCGGGATATTGCAAAATACGGGCTTAATAATGCCATATCTCTCCAGGGGGGTGTAGAATATCTCCGGAATACAATTATCGGACCGGAAAAGCCGTTTTCATTCAGAATTGTGTACACTCTTGAGGAAATGAGGGAGGACGTGATCGGAGTGAAGGACGAACTCCCTATCTATTTCAAGCCGTTCGAAATCCGGTACGAATTTTCCTTAACCTTTCCCGATGCCGGAGAGAATTATGATATCTCAGGTGATCTGCTGATGATTTCCGGCAACTTTCACCGGCCTGGTGCAGAGGGAATCGATCAGCTTGGCGAAGGGACACTCTCCCTCTCCAGGGTTGAAGGAAACGTGGCATACTGCGTGTGCCCTCCGGAGGGTCTCGACCTCAGGGAACCGGAGCTTTTCCCCCAGTACTTCCAGAAAAGGGAAATTCCTCAGCGGTGGCTGATCATGAACCTCCCGATCTCGGTCCCGGGGATACCCCCCATCGAATGGATCTTCAGGGGGATGAAGGTATTTGATTTTGACCCGAGGCTCCTCAAGAGGGCGGTACCCCTCATGGGAAAGACCGAACTTGAGAAAGACGGGAGTAATCTTGCCATAGTCATTAAAAATATCCTGGAAGACCCGGGTAAAAAAGCAGAGTTTTTCCGCCTTATCAAGGAAATGGTCCCGTTCGTAGATGAAATAGCGGTTGAAAAATTTATGGATATGTCCCTCTTCCTTAAATTAAAGGAAATTTACAGCAAAAACAAGTTTCTTCCCGCGTCAATGGTTTCTGATGGAACTATCAATATCCTGGCCCTTATCATAGCGCTCTATTTCGAGAAACGTCCGGTCACGATTATCGAAGAACCTGAACGGAATATCCACCCCTTCCTGATCTCAAAGCTCGTTGAGATGCTGAAGGACGCATCATCCAGAAAACAGATCATCGTCACAACACACAATCCTGAAATGGTGAAACAGGTGGCTATCGAGGATCTCCTGCTCATATCACGGGATAGTGAAGGATTCTCCCGGCTGAGCCGCCCGTTTACGCGGAAGGAGATACGGACGTTTCTTGAACACGAGATCGGTATCGAGGATCTCTTTATCCAGAACCTCCTGGGAATGGAATGAAGGAACGACGACTTTTCATTTTTGTTGAAGGGAACGATGACGAACGGTTCTTCTCGCGGATTGTAAAGCCGCTCTTTGCAGAAGAGTACGCCTCAGTCGAAATCATCATGTTTGCCTGCATGAAGAGTGAAAAAGTCTGCCGTTTTGTCCGGGGCATCACAGAGATGGGACACGATTTCATCCTGTGTGCAGATATCGACCAGGAGCGGAACGTCCGGGCAAAAAAAATCGTTCTGAATGACCGGTACTGCCTCTTTGAGAATAATCATATCGTCATCATCATCAAGGAGATCGAGAGCTGGTACCTGGCCGGGCTTGATGATCGGACCCAGAACAAACTTGGTATCCGGCAGTTCCGGAACACCAACCACATCACAAAGGAGATTTTCAACAGCATGATCCCCCGCCATTATACTTCAAGGATTGCCTTTATGGGGGATATCCTCGCCTTGTTTTCACTCCCCGTGGCAAGGGAAAAAAACCGCTCATTCCATTATTTCTGCCAGAAATTCCATCTCCTTCCCGAAAAGGGTTAAAAATAGTACGGTAAGACCAGACTTTTTCGGGATTTATGTGGAAAGGATCACACCCTGTTTCTGATGGGACCAGTCCTCGTGTTCTGAACCTCCCTGTGTCTGGTCAAATCAGACGCAGGGTAAGAGGAGGAGGGTAAAAGGCTTATCATTCCGGGATTCGAATAGAAGTACAGGTGGTTCCTGGTGCAGGTATCCATGAAACTGGAGATGAAGGACTC
>JAJRBV010000103.1 GCA_028679275.1 Methanoregulaceae archaeon | reverse complement strand
CTCATCAGCTTCATGGATGTGAACCAGGTCATGGTCACCATTCCGGAAAGGTTCGGTGAGATGGGAGAAGGTTCCGCCGGAAAGAAAATGGACTGACCGGGGCGGATTCGCAAGGGACCTGCCTGGTGTGGGCAGGGCGCGGTATTCGATCCGGTGGCCATCACGTGCCAGTGCCCTGGCCAGCCTGCAGGCTATCAGCTGGCCGCCCCCAGTCCGTGGATCTTCCGGAAGATATCCGCCAATCATCAGGACCCGGGTCATACCTATTCCTATTATGCACCTGAAAAAGATAATTATTCATTCCGTGGAGACATGATTCCTAATTCCTACTTTCAAAGGGATCTGTGGGAATTCATCCGCTATTCCCTTCTCCATGATCCCGACAGTCTTTTCACGTACTGCCGTCAAAGGACCCACCTCTCGCTCCACCGGGTTGAAGCCAATACGCTCTGTATCAGGAATATCGGGGCAGTCAATTTCCCCCTCGATTTTCAGTATGGCCAGCAGATGAAATGGATGTACTGGGGGATCTATCAGTTTCCCATCTCGCAGTTGATGAGGAAGATCCTGAAGCCCGGAGACATATGTATCGATGTGGGAGCAAATATCGGATATTTTTCCGCCATCGCAATGGATATCGTGGGCAGGAGTGGAGAAGTCCACAGCTTTGAACCGATCCCTGAATATTTTGCCTATCTTACTAAAGTGAAAGAACTGAATCCGGTATTTCACCATTTCATCTGCAATATGGCACTCGGCGATTGGCCGGGTATGTTGACGATGGCCATCAACTCTGAGAATGTGGGGGGGAGCACCCCGGTCCACCGGTTACTTGAGCATTATGTCATAAGAGACTGGATCGAGGTACCGGTCATGAGGCTTGATACGTATCTCGAAGAGCATGTGAACGGCCGGGTGGGACTCGTGAAAATTGATGTAGAGGGTTTCGAATATCCGGTCCTGAAGGGGATGCAATCCTATCTGGATACCGCTCCTGTCCTCCCTCCCATTATCTGTGAAATTATTCCGAAGGCATATCCGATTCTCCACACCTCCCTTACCGAACTCGCAGAATACATGGGGCGATATAATTACGAGACACGTCTCGTTTCCAATCCCTCCAAAACGATCGATGTTTCAGACCTCAGGAAAACGACCGATATCCTTTTCTCACCACCCCGATAACGCTCCTTCCGTGGGAAATACTTACATCGTATCAGTGATTTCGGAATAGACTCGCTGGGTTTCCCGGACCACCTGGTCCCACGAATACCGTTCTGCAGAAATCCGTGCTTCCCTTCCCATCATCATGCGCCGTTCAGGATCCTCGAGAAGCATCCGGATCTTGCCACCGATGTCATCCGCATTTCTCTTCGTGATGAATCCATTGACTCCGTCTGACACCACATCGGGAAGACCTCCCACAGCGGTAACGATCAGGGGAAGCCCGGATGCCGCAGCCTCCAGGGCCGAGAGGGGTAAGCCCTCGCTCTCGCTGGGAAGCACAAACGCATCGGATGCGGCGTAGTAGTCTTCGATCCCGGAGAGTATTCTCCCGGTAAAGATAATGCGGTCCTGAAGCCCTTTGTTCTGAACCCGATTCCGGTACGATTCCAGGTTCACATCCTCGCCGATGACAAAGAGAGTAACCCCCTCGAGCTTTTCCAGTGTGGATATCACGAGATCAAGGCCCTTCACCTGGAAGAGATTACCCACAAATATGAGCACCATTTCACCGTCTGAAATCCCATACCGGGCCCTGAGTTGTGACCCTTTCCCAGGATCCGGGCGGAACCGTCCGGAATCCACACCATTCGGAATGACCACGATCTTGTCCTCCGGGATCGGGTACCAGGTAAGGATCTGCTGTTTCACCTCTGTTGACACAGCGATGATCTTCCGGCTCCGGTGGAGGATACGTCGTTCGATGGCGAGGCTGCCCCGGTTGAATGGCAGGAAGAGCAGATATCCCAAGATCCCTCGCAGTACAGGCCCCTGCACCTCTCCCTTCTTCCGGCCCCAAGCCGCCGCATAGCATGAATGCATGGTGACCACGTCCGCAACTGGCGAATCCAGGCTCTGGCTGTGGAAGATATCACAATGGTGTGTCTTTTTCAATTCCCTGTACCGACTCCGGTAGTAGCAGGCATTGAACAGAAGTCTGGTCGTGATCTGACCAACGTTCAGGAGGGTCCGGAATCCATGCACCCGGGTGTGGATCCGCATCCCGGGGATATTCCTTAGGGGAGTAACGTGTGCCGTGACGCGCAGGAACTGAGGGGGCTCGTCGGATGAGAGAAGATGTACCTCATGGTTCTGTGCCACCCCGGATGCCACGGCTTCCACGTACCGGGTGATTCCGTTTGGCCGGGAAAAATCCATCCCGCAGGTGAGGGCGACTTTCATCGGACCTCGGATCTCCGTCCCGGGGTACGATGGAATCCCAGCGCAAGCCAAGAGAGGAACGATCGGGAAGCTTTCCAGGGTTCCATCGAATGGAGATGGTGGAGGAACAGGTGATAGTGGAAAGTCCGCTGCTTCTGGAGAATCCCTTCTGACAGCTCATTCCGAAGATTCGGTTTCTCCTGGAGCCACTTTTCCATGATCTCCAGGTCCTCCCGGATCATCTCTGCACGATTGCTGCTGATTCCTCCCATATGCAGCCGGTACTGCATCAAGGGTTTTTGTACCGCTTCGATCGGATACCGGACTGCAAGCCGGAGCCAGAGATCGTAGTCCATGGCGATACGATAGGCAGGATTGAAAAGACCGGTTTCCTGGAATACTTTCTTCCTCATCATAGCAGAGGACGATGGGATGCAGTTGGACAGGAGGAGGTCGCGGAATATCATCCCCTGGGGAGGTGTTTGTGGCATATAGGTCCTCCGGAGGAGATGCCCAAGCGAATCCACGACAATGCAATCAGAATAGACCATACCCACAGCCTCCCTTGCCTCCAGTACCTTCACCTGCAGTTCAAGTTTCTCAGGAAACCAGACATCATCGCTGTCGAGGAGAGCGATATACTCACCTGACGAAATCCCGATAGCCCGGTTCCTTGCGACGGATATCCCCTGATTTGCCT
>JAJRBV010000078.1 GCA_028679275.1 Methanoregulaceae archaeon | reverse complement strand
AGGATTCTGATAACCTACCTCAATTTTTCCCTACAGAACTTGAATGCCGAGATGTCCGGGATACAGTGAGCTTCGTTGGTAAGGATATGGTGCGATCATCTGAACAGGTGACTGTGGGATGAGAATTAGGTATTCAGGTCTGGCTGGCATTCTGGTACGATAAAAAATATAATTGTGATTTGATGGGTGTAAGGCAACCGTTGTGAACGAGAACGAGAGAATACATTCACAAGGTTAAACCTGCCTGATAGCAACAGATAGTCCAGAAACCTGGAAAACAGCGGGCCTGAAGGGATTTGAACCCTTGACCTACGGATTAAGAGTCCGTCGCTCTTCCGAACTAAGCTACAAGCCCCGGATCTGACCTATACCATTAGCTGGGCTTTATTGATAAATCTTTCGAATTCTCATGATTTCTGGCCCGGATCGGGAAACGGAGCATGTTCCTTGTTCTGAAAGGCAGGAATCTGCCGTTACGTTGTAACCTATATATCCTGACGGGTGCACACTTTACCTAGTATGGCTGATTCGGCGCAGAATGAGATCATGGAACAGGTACCTTATGCAGTGCTGGGGTGTGGCAGCACCGGGTACCATGTCCTCCAGGAACTTCACAGCAATGAGAGGAACATCCTGGTGGTAGACGAAAATGACGGACGCGTCAGGGAACTCCGTGACCAGGGCATTGATGCCGTGCGCCGCGACATCTCTGCCCCCGATTTCCTGGCGGGTCTTCCGTCCATCTCGATCGCATTTATCCTCTCCGGCAATCAGGAAGCCAACCTCTCTGCGGTCCGTACGATACGGCAAAAATATCCCCATGCCAGAATCATGGCCCGGGCATCCGATCCTCTCATGACACGAAAACTGGAAGAGGCAGGAGCCGATTTCGTCCTCAACCAGAACCAGCTGATGGCGAAGGCGGCAGTATACCAGATCAACAAGATTTATGCAAACCGTGTATCCCAGCGCCTCTGCTCTCTCCTTGCATCATGGGAGGGGACGCTCGGAATCATCACCCATAAAAATCCCGATCCGGATGCCATATCCAGCGCCCTCGCCCTCTCAGTGATCGCCAAAAATGCAAATCCGAACCGGCTGGTCTGCAGGATTTTCTATGACGGAATTATCGGTCACCAGGCAAACCGGACCCTGGTAAACCTGCTTGAGATAAAGATGGAGAAGATGGATCCACCCGCTCTCCAGGAATGTACCTATCTCGCACTCGTGGATTCACCTGCCCCCGGTGTCAATAACTCCCTCCCTCCAAGGACACGGGTCCATATCGTGATCGATCACCACCATGATACCAGACTAGCCGATTCCGGAATCCCTTTTGTCGACAGCAGACCCGGCCTCGGGGCGACAGCAAGTATCCTCTCCCAGTATCTCCAGGAGCTGGACATAGCGGTTGATAAAAGAGTTGCGACCGGGCTCCTGTACGGGATACGGTCGGATACCCGGGACTTCTCCCGGAATGTCACCCCCCAGGACCTGAACAATGCAGCCTTCCTTCTCCCCCTCACGGACGGGGCTCTTCTCGATCAGATCATGTCACCCTCGCTCTCCGAGGAGACCATTGATATTCTCGGGATAGCGATAGCACACCGCAAGATCCAGAGCGGGTACCTCTTCTCCAACGTCGGTTACGTCAGGAACCGTGACGCACTGCCCCAGGCAGCCGATCTCCTCATCACCCTTGAAGGAGTCAATACGGTTCTCGTGTATGGAATTTCCGATGAGGCTATCATCATATCGGCACGAAACCGGGATGTGAGAATCCATATCGGCAATGTCCTGAAGGAGGCTTTCGGAAATATCGGGGATGCAGGAGGGCATCCAAGCATGGCCGCGGCGACTATCCCCCTCTCTTTCTTCAACCTGGTCAGGTCTAAGGAAGAACTCCTCTCCCTGGTTATCGAACCCCTTATCTCCCGTTTTGCAGATATCGTAGGCCTTGAAAACGAGGGCAGGAATGGAGTTTGACGAGTGGGAGCCGTATTACCGGGAGATTCTCGGGTATTTTGCGATTTCACGGGAAAAAGACGAGGAAGCGGCGAGTATTCTTGCCTCCCTCCTTCCTCGGGATGACTGCAGGCTTCTCTCTGACCTTTGCAGAGGAAGGACCGTGACCGTATGCGGGAATGCCCCCTGCCTTATCCATGAAATCGGCAGGATTGAAGGAAGTATCTTTGCTGCCGATGCCGCATCCGGTGTTATCTGGCGTTCCGGTATCAGGCCGGACGCGGTCTTCACCGACCTTGACGGGGCTACGGATGACTACATCGAGATGAACAGTAAGGGAACAATCATGGTCATCCACGCCCACGGGGACAACATCCCGCTTCTTCTCCACTGGGTGCCCCTGTTCCCCGGCCCCGTGGTCGGGACGACCCAGGCGCGCCCTTCTCTCCCGCTCCACAATTTCGGCGGCTTTTCTGACGGGGACCGTGCGGCATTCGCAGCCCAATCACTCGGGGCTGAACGGATCCTTTTCGTGGGTTTTGACCTTGATGACAGGGATGTCGACCCCATGAAGAGGGGAAAACTGCAGTGGGCCAGGCGACTTCTCAGGATTATCGGGTATGAGTGCTGATGCGGTTATCATCGATGGTTATGTCGACGAGCCTGCGTGTCTCGGGGTGCCCCCCTATATCTCCCCGTATATCAGGACAATAGCAGGGGTCCTTGAGTCCTACTCCATAACCCCCCGTTACCTCACAATCGACCAGATCCGGGCAGACCCCGGGATCCTGACCAGCGTATCCCACGGGCTTGCAGTAATGGTGGCCGGCGTGACCGTGCCTGGCAGATATCTCGGAGGGACCCCCGCTTCGCTCACCGAGATACAGCAGATTGGGAGCCGTCTCAGGGGCATGGACCGGCTCGTTGCGGGTCCTATCGGGTTTGGATACTCACCGGGTGGCGGTGAAAAAGCAACCAGGCAGGCCATATCGGGGTTTGATCACCTTCTCACCGGCTCACCTGCGGAAGCTCTCGACGCATACCTCTCCGGCGGAAAGACCCATGGGGCGCATTCATATGCCCGTTCGGATCCATGGGCGGTTGCCGGGAGCGGAATAATCCGCCAGCACCCGTCTTTTCCCCATATCATGTGCGAGATGGAGTCAGCACGCGGATGTGCACGTTCCATGACCGGGGGATGTTCGTTCTGCACCGAGCCATTCTACGGTCCTCCCCGTTACCGGAGCATAGGGGGAATAGCCGCTGAAGTTTCAGCCCTCCATGGTGCGGGAGCAAGGCATTTCCGCATCGGGAGGCAGCCGGATCTCCTGTCATACGGCGCCGGTCACGGAGAATTTCCCCAGCCGCGACCGGACCTTATCGGGGAACTTTTCCGCGAAGTCCGTGCTGCAGCACCGGATCTCCGAACGCTGCATATCGATAATATCAACCCGGGAACTCTGGCCAGGCATGAGGAGGCGGGCCGTCTGGCACTGCAGGAGATAGTCAGGTATCATACCCCTGGCGACGTTGCCGCTCTGGGCATGGAGACTGCAGATCCCGTAGTAATACAGAGAAACAATCTCAAGGCTGGTCCCGGTGAAGTGATGCGGGCAGTCACGATAATAAACGAAGCGGGGGGAGAGAGGAGTGATGGCATCCCGGGGCTTCTCCCCGGGCTGAATTTCATTACCGGGCTTGCCGGGGAGACGAAAGCAACCTTCCGAAAGAATGAACAGTTCCTTGCCCGGGTTCTCGCTTCAGGTCTGCTCGTACGACGCGTGAACATCCGGCAGCTGATGCCGTTCGAAGGTACCCTGGCGTATACCGATAATGCTCTCGGAAGGCATGCCCCGCAGTTCAGGGCGTTTAAGGAGAATGTGAGAAAGAATTTCGACCTGCCCATGCTCAGGCAGGTGTTTCCTGTAGGTACCATCCTCCGTGATATCATCATCGAAGAGGAGGGCCCCCTCTCATTCGGGCGGCAGATGGGATCGTACCCGATCCTTGCAGGGATACCGCTCCATCTGGTGAAACGGACGATCCTTGATGCGGTGGTCGTTGACCACGGAATGCGATCGATCACCGCGCTGCCGGTACCGGTCAATGTGAATAGCCTCCCGCTCCCCGCCCTGAAATGGATACCGGGACTGAATGCAACGACAGCGGCAAAAATTGCTGGGGCCAGGCCGCTTGCAGGGCCTGGGGCGTTCAGGTCAATCGCCGGCACAACGCCGATCGATCACCTTCTCGCTTTTACATCTCCTTCAGCTCAATGACCTTCATGATATCAGTTCTCGTCACAATACCGAGAAGCTGGTCCCCTTCCATCACCGGGATCCGCCCGATATTGTTCCCCGACATGATACGGAGTGCATCAATGACCGGGGCAGTGGGAGGGAGGGAAATGACCCCCCTTGTCATGATATCCCGGACAATCATTGCCTCCCTGTCAAGCGGGGAGACCTTGTGAACATCGGCCAGAGTGACCATACCTGTCACGTGCCCCTTCTCCTCCACAGGAAAACCAAGATGCTTTGTTTCGTACATCAG
>JAJRBV010000173.1 GCA_028679275.1 Methanoregulaceae archaeon | reverse complement strand
TCTCTTCCGGATCTGGAGCAGACCGGTGCAGTCATTGAACGTATTATTATATGCGGACCCCTATCGTATGAGTGAAAAAGGGAGACCGGCAGAATGCTCCGCGAGGTGCTCGCACGGGTCCGTGCAGGGGAGATCAGCCTGGAAGAGGCGGAAAGGGAGATCGACGGGCTGCGCATCGAGGAGGTGGGGGATATTGCCCGCCTCGATATCGGGAGAAGCATCCGGTGCGGGATTCCCGAGGTTGTGCTCGCCGAGGGAAAGGAGCCCGCCCCCCTTGCCGAGATCGCCCTCGCCCATGCCCGGTCATCGGGAAGGTGCCTGGTATCCCGGATCAACCGGGCACAGGCAGGGCTGCTCAGGGAGCATGCGGAGACAGCGGGATACACCGTGACCTGCCATGATGCAGCGCGGATGGCAGTCCTGTCCCGGGGTGAACCATTCAGGTCCACCGGGGGCGTTGTCGGGGTCATCACCGCAGGGACATCCGATATCCGGGTTGCCGAAGAGGCACGGGTGATTGCAACGGAGATGGGCTGCCGGGTATGCACCGCGTATGACGTTGGTGCAGCAGGGATTCACCGGCTTTTTCCTGCCATCAGGAAATGCAGTGATGCCCATGTCTTTGTGGTTGCAGCCGGGCGGGAAGGTACGCTCCCGGCAGTGGTGGCCGGCCTTGTGGACCGGCCGGTGATCGGGGTTCCGGTCAGCACCGGGTACGGGTATATGGGCAAGGGAAGGGCTGCCCTCGCGAGCATGCTCCAGTCCTGTTCAGTACTGGCCGTGGTGAACATCGATGCAGGGTTCACCGCGGGAGCGATGGCAGCCCGGATCGCGAATATGGTGGCAGAACCATGACACGGGCATTCTATATCGGGCGGTTCCAGCCGTACCACAACGGGCACCAGTACGTCCTCGAACAGATTGCAGAAACAGCAGATGCGATCGTGATCGGGGTCGGGAGTGCACAACTCAGCCATGAGAAGGAGAACCCTTTCACTGCAGGGGAGAGGATCCTCATGATCACCGGGTCGCTGAAGCACATCCGGATCCCCCTCTATGTCATCCCCATAGAGGATATCAAGAGAAATGCCCTCTGGGTTGCCCATGTCCGGTCCATGGTTCCCCCGTTCGACCTGATCTATTCGAGCAATCCACTGGTGATGCGACTTTTTGCCGAAGAAGGGATCCCGGTCCTGTCCCCTGCCATGTATGAACGCGAGCTGCACTCGGGAACAGAGATCCGCCGGAGAATTCTCAAAGGCGAAGACTGGGAAAAGCTGGTACCTGATGCAGTCGCAGAGGTAATCAGGGAGATTGGAGGCGTGGAGCGTATCCGGCAGATCGCAAGAAACGATTGCGATGTGAACGAAGGGCCGGTCGAGCGCTGCATGTAGGGAGGAATTGAATTGTTCAGGCGTATTAAAGACATGTTCGGGCCGGGGAAAGAACCGGCGGCCGTGACATACACCGCAAGCGAACTCCCTGCACTTCTCGATTCCAGGGAAAAAGAGATCACCCGAAACCTCTCTGAAAAGACCCTGAAACAGAGGAATACGATCAGGGACCTGCGTACTGTCCTGAAAGACCTGGTGCAGGACCTGGCATCAAAAGAGAGGGAGGAATCGTATCACCCGAAACTTGAAACCATCGCAAAGAATACGCTGCCCCTCTTTGAACGGGCGATGCTCTCCTCTCTCACAAAAGATCTACCGGAAGATCCTGAAGCGTTCTACCATGCGGCAACAGAGAGCCTTAAAGGATGTGTGAAGGGGCTTTCCGGCCAGGGCCGGTATATCAGGGGCGTTTTTCCTGATGAGATGAAAGAGATCCGGGAGATGGTGGACCAGATCGGAAGGGAGATGAATGTCATGACTCCCTCCATAGCCGAGGCCAGGAGTAAACGGACCCTGATCTCTGCAGTTCGTGCAGATCTGTCCCGGCTCGGTTCAGCGGAAACGGAAAAGAAACTGGGAAATGAGGAGATTACCCGGTTAAAGGAAGAGATCAACCGGGAAGAACAGGAGCGTGATCAGCTCCGCGGGAGGATTGCAACGATGAAGGAAACCGTGGAGGCAGGGAGTCTCCGGGGCATGCGGGAAGAGGTGGAAGCCCGCAGGAGGGATTTTCTTGGCGAGGAGCGGGCCCTGCAGGCCGATCTCGCCGTAATCTCCCACGTCTTCAGGAAAGGAGAGAAGGTTCTTGGCAGGACCATGGGCCTCGCTTCGGCAAAGGAGCTCGAAGCTCTTGTCGATCTGCTCGCAGGGAGCGGCATTCCTCCGGAGGATCAGCTCATGCAGGGACTCAGCCGTTCGCTTCCCTTCATCGAAAGCATGATTACGTCGGGGGAAATCACTCTGAAAAACAAGGAAGAAAAGGAGTTATTTGCAAAGGAGACGGATCTTGCTGCCCGAGTAAGGGAAGGGTATGCCCGGAGAGAGACTGCATACGACCGGTTCCGGGCAAAAGAACGCCTCTACCACGAGACACCTCTCCTTGCAGAGTTATCATCTGCCCTGAAGGAGGAGGAGAGGAGAGCAGGGCATGTCGATGCGATGAACTCCCGGTTGTCAGTGATCACCGAAAGGAATGCCGCACTGGAAAAGGAGATCCCGGAACTGATCGGGAAAATCCGTGCCGGTGCCGAGGGTCTTTTCGGACATGGCATATCACTCACCCGGCCGGAGGCTCCATGAAGTTCATGCATAGGGATGCATTCAGGAATACCCGGGGAGAAAAAGGCGGGGGTATAGGGTGACCGATAACGAGTACCGGGTTCTTGCGGTTACGAAAGGAAAAGTCCCGTGTCTTCCGGAAAAAGAAGAGACCATTGAACATTGCAGGTTCTGTGTCTACTCACGGTATTTCCTGGTAAAGGGGGAGTATGTCAAATCCCCTGCGCTCGCGTATTGCCTCCGCCACCGCGCAACTGAAGAGGTGGATCTGAAGAAGGTCGAGGCAGTACAATGCGCTGACCGGAGGGGAGAAGGCTACCGGAGCATGATGAATATTATCGGGTGACCGTCATGGAGTCTTCCAGAACTCCCACCATTTTCTGCTCTGGTACGGCACCGGCTTCGTCTCCCGCCCCCATTCGATATCAACGATATGATGAATGAGTTTCACCTCATCGGTCAGCTCGTTGAGTGACCGCTTCATCCCATCGAGGGCAAGTTTGAGATCGTTATACTCTTCAAAAGACTTCTTCTGGTTCAGGCTCACCGGTACCGTCCCGGTCGCCTTGGTAAATCCGCTCTCAATCAGTTCAAGGATGGCCCGGTTCCGGTCCATGCCATTCTCCTTTGCGAACCTGTCGACGAGTTCCATCATTTCCGTATCGGTGGTAATCGATATTCTGATGGCCATGTATCCCTCTCCCCTCTCTTTACTTCATAGTGTCATGGTAAGGGTAAAAAAACCCGCGCCTGTGATTCAATCGCAAAAAAGGGCGATAATGGGATCCAGCCGGACATGGCGCTCGAATTCCGCGGCCAGTTCTTCGTATATGTCCCCGTCCCCGCACGGTGAGTCCGGTTTGAAAACCAGGCCTTTTCTGGCATACAGATAGGAGAGAAGGGCAGTGACGGCGGACGGGTTCTCGAAGAGGCCGTGAAGGTAGGTCCCTATCACCATGCCGTCAGGGGACACGGCCCCCTCCCCTGAAAATGCCTCATCATCACCGGCACGTTCAGTCTCGCCCATATGGATCTCATACCCTTTCACCGGACCCATATGCGACAGGATCGGGCCGGCAGGTCGTGCAGTCCGGTGTACCTGCTCGGTGACCTTCTCATAGCGTGAGAATCGCGTCGTAACCCGGAGCAGGCCAAGCCCGGCGTATCTTCCCTGGCAGGACTCGAAACCCTCATCGATAATATCGGTTCCGAGCATCTGGTATCCCCCGCAAATCCCTATCACGGGGACGCCCTGTTCCCGTGCCCTGATTATCCCTGCAGCCGTACCGCTCGACTGCAGCACGAGCAGGTCCTCGACCGTGTTCTTCGTGCCCGGGATGATAATACAGTCATACCCGTCAAGAGGTACGCCGGGATGTACATAATGGACGGCTGCATGTCGTTCGAGCCGCTCGAAATCGGTGAAATTGGAGATACGGGGCAGCCTGATGACGGCTATCTTTACCGGCAGGCTGCCGGACTGTTTGTCCCCCAGCGAAAGCGAGTCCTCGCTTGGCAGGGGAATTGAGAATACCGGGAGAACTCCGAGAACCGGGACCCCGCAGAGATCTTCGATCATCTTCACCCCTTCAGCAAAGAGGGCGGGGTCACCCCTGAACTTATTGATGATAATTCCCATTACCCGTGGTCTAATATCCTCCGGAAGGAGCGAAAGGGTCCCGTAGACCTGCGCAAATACCCCGCCCCGTT
>JAJRBV010000063.1 GCA_028679275.1 Methanoregulaceae archaeon | reverse complement strand
GTCCCACAGTGGAGTGAGCCTGCGGTCTTGTCGATATCTTTTGGATCGGTGATAAATACCGGGGCCGCATCATAGATGTCCGTACCCCTTGCCACCGCAAATACCCCGTCCACCATCTTCTTTTCGAGTGCAAACTTCAGGAGGCTGGTGACGGCACCGCCGCATTCTGCCTTCTTTGCAAGCTCGGCGTCAGAGGTCCACGCGTAGTACATGTCTCCTTTCTTCGACATCTAGTTCCCTCCCGTGATCTTCTCAATCCTCACAGCACATGCCTTGTACTCCGGGATCTTGGCAATGGGATCCAGTGCATTGTTGGTGAGGATATTCGCAGCACATTCAGCGAAGTGGAATGGTATGAAGACTTCGCCTTTCTTGATATCTTCAGTGACCTTTGCAGTGATGTCTACCTTTCCACGGCGGGAGACTGCTCGTACCATCTCACCATTGACGATCCCGAGCGCCTTTGCATCCTCAGGGCAGATCTCGACCCAGCCGGTGGGGGCTTCACGCTCGAGGTCCTCGGAGCGGCGGGTCATGGAGCCGGTGTGGAACTGCCAGAGGCAGCGGCCGGTGGAGAGGATAAGCGGGTATTCGGCATCGGGAACTTCTGCCGGGTATTTGAACTCGATTGGCGTGAGAATACCGATTCCGTCCCCTGTTGCAAACTTCTCCTTGTGGAGAATCGGGGTTCCCGGGTGCTCTACGGTCGGGCAGGGCCAGTGGACGGCATCTGCCTTGTCCAGCCGGGCATAGGTGATGCCGGCGTAGGACGGGGTGACCTTGCGGATCTCGTTGAAGATCTCCTCTGCGCTCTTGTATGAGAACTGCTTCTCGTAGCCCATGGCCTTTGCAATGTCGCAGATGATCTGCCAGTCCAGTTTCGCCTCGCCGGGCGGATCCTGTGCCTTTCTCCATTTCTGGACGCGGCGTTCGGTATTGGACTGCGTACCGTCTTTCTCTGCATAACAGGCACCGGGCAGAACTACGTCTGCTTCCTGGGCAGTCTCTGTCATGAAGATGTCCTGCACGATGACAAAGTCAAGGTTGTCGAAGCCCTTCTTGACGTGGTGCAGGTCCGGGTCGGAAAGCATCGGGTTCTCGCCAACGATATACAGGCACTTGAGCGTACCGGGCTTGTCTGCGGCAACATTGATCATATCGGTAACGGTGTATCCCACTTTACCTTCCGCGATCGTATCGACGCCCCAGGCATCCTTCATCTTCTTCTGCATCTCCTCGTTGATGACCTGCTGGTAGCCGGAGTAGACGTTCGGGAGGCAGCCCATGTCGCAGGCACCCTGGACATTGTTCTGGCCACGGAGGGCATTGACCCCGGTCCCGGGCCGCCCGAGGTTGCCGGTGATCATCTGGAGGTTTGCGATCGACTTGACATTGTCGACTCCGGTCGAGTGCTGGGTGATACCCATCGAGTAACAGATGCAGGCGGAATCTGCCTTGGCAAACCACTCGGCAGCCGTAGCGATCCGGTCGGCCGGGATGCCGCTGATCTTTGCAGTGTTCTCAAGGTTGTATTTATCCTGCATAACCAGTGCTTTCAGCTTATCGAAGTCTTTCGTGCGGTTTTTGATGAACTCCTTGTCCTCCCACCCGTTCTTGATGATCTGGTGCATCATGCCATTGAAGATCTGGACATCGGTCCCCGAGTAGAAGGGCATGTACAGGTCGGCCTGCTTTGCAGTTGGGGTGACCCGCGGGTCAGCAACGATAAGTTTTGCTCCCTTCTGCTGGGCGAGCACCATGTTGCGCCCGATCAGCGGGTGCTGCTCGAAGGTATTGGATCCGATCACAAAGATGCACTTGGAGTCAGCGATATCACCGATCGAATTCGTCATCGCACCGGAACCAAACACCGCAGCCAGTCCTGCAACAGTGGAAGCATGGCAGAGACGGGCACAGTGGTCAATGTGCGGGGTCTTTACCACCGCACGGGCAAACTTCGCCACCAGGTAGTTCTCTTCGTTTGAGATACGGGCTGAAGAGAAGAACCCTACCTCATCGGGCTTAAAGGATTTCAACTTGGATGCGATGAGCTTGTATGCCTCGTCCCAGGTTGCCTCCTCGAACTGACCGTTTTTCTTGATCAACGGCTTTGTCAGCCGGTCAGGGCTGTTGACAAATTCATGCGCATAGTTCCCCTTGGGGCAGACCTTGCCCTGGTTGATGGGGTTGCGGTGCCAGGGTGCGGTCCCGATGACCTTGTTATCCTTGACAACAAGGTTGAACCCACACCCGGTCCCACAATATGGGCATGTTGTTGGAATATACTTGACGTCCATGGTATAACCTCGAACACAGAGATGTCGGCACGGTCCTTATTTAACAGTAATGATTAACATCATCGGAATTGATGATTAGTGGTGGGTGACTGGTGCATACCGGTCATGCCTTCATGGATAAAACACGTTCGTTTCATCGATATAATGAAAAAATAAATCCTTATAGGAGAGATTGAGCATGATAAAAAGAGTGTGCCCTCCATGCGCCCGGTAAAAGTGCCCCCGATGCTCCAGGCACTCGTCCAGACGGCATTTCTTTCGGTGGACGGAAAAGAGTTCTCGGAGCTGCCGGAATGCCCGGCATGCGGCGGGCAGGTGGGAGGGTATGACTGGAAGGGTCGGAAGTTTGCCACGGTTGCCGATGAGGGGAAAGCCCGCGTGATCATGGTAAAAGTCCGTCGGTTCAGGTGCAGGAAGTGCGGCAGGATATCCCCCGCCCGGGCTCCCTTTTACCCGGATACCCGCCTGGGTTCACCGGTTGTCGACCTCTGCCTGGTACTCTCCCGGACCATGACCCCCGGGAGGACGGTCATGGTCATGAAGTCGCTTGGCATCGTTGTCGACCGGGGGACCGTCCGGGATCTCTCATCGAGGGACTTTCCCGAGGTTGCGACCACCGAGATCTTCGGCTTTGTCCTTCCCCGTTCTGTCCTCTCGCTCTCGATGATCGCCTTCAGGAACCCGTAAAAAAACCGTCCGGGTCCCCTGCTCATCAGGGCTTTTCGTCAGGGGCCTGCAGGGGACTCCCATCATAGGGGCAGAATCCGACACGGCTGTCGGTCGTCTCCCACCTGCAAAGCGGGCACCGCTTCACCTTCTTTTCTTTTCCCAGAAAGGGGATGATCGGGATGAACAGGAAGAGGAAGAAGAAGGGGAGCCCCAGGCTCCAGAACAGGATCGTGACTGCAAGAGAGGCTGCAAGCAGGATCAGTCCAATCTGCCAGGTCTTCGTTCTGCCACCTCCCGTACTGCAAACGCAGGCAGGGCATCCGATGCATGACCGAGATCGGCTGCCAGGTTTCGCCCGCCAAAAAGGCCGGAAAGAAGCCCGGCACCTATCCCGGCACAGAGAACCTGCGCCGGAGGGCTGGTCCCTGCTACCCGCCGGACCGCATGAAGAAGCAGGTCGCGCTGGGCACTCCAGAACTCCTGTGCAACCGCATATGCCCCCTCATCCCCAATCTCTTCAAGGTCGGCGCATACCACGCGTGCAAGGCGTCTCAGGGCTGATACCCGGTCTTTTCCCTTCCTGTCAGGAGTATCAACAGCGTACTCCTGTTTCGTGATATGTGAAAGGACCAGGTGAACATCGGCGCTGATTGCGAAAAATTCCGGGCAGACCGGTGTCGGCACGCCCCGCAGGGTTACTTCCCGGACAAGCGCCGGGACGGTTGTCCTGAGTAGTCCGGTGTAGAGAAGGTATCCCCGCTGGAGCCGGGAGAGATCGGTTAATCCTTTGAGCGGCTCAAGACCGGAGAGGGGGATGATATCGGTTGTCGTGCTGCCGAGATCAACAAGGAGCGAACCCGGATATTGATCCATGAGGTATTCTGCGGAAACGAGCCAGTTTGCGGCTGCCAGTGCAGGCACGGCAGTATCATGAAATGCGGCATCAGTCCCGTAGAAGCGTGCATCCGGGAATACTTCCCGCACTAAATCGACGATAAAACGGATCCCTTCATCCTTTGAACAGAAACAGTCGGCAAGCTCTCCGGACATCACGACCGCTGCCTGTTCCCCTGCGGTATAATAGCCCCGGAGCACATCACGGATCGGACTCTCCTCCCAGAGCGGGCAGTAATGGATGGCAATCCCGTCCCTTGTCGCGATCTTCAGGTTTGCACCCCCGACGTCAATCCCTATCACAGCCGTGTCACCCTCCCCTGGTTATCGAAGCGGACCCTCCCTGAAAGGTGAACTTTGTCAGGGCCTCCCCCCCTGGATGCAGCCACGAGAATGTCAGCGATCTCCTCTTCCATGCAGGCGGCAATCCCGACAAGACTGGTGGTAATGCGGGGATTGACGTCCACGACATAGGGCCTGTCGGAAAGAACAATATCAATTCCGCAGTATCCCTGGCAGCCAAGGACATTCAGTGCCTGTACTGCTGTCCCGACAATCTCCTCGTGGCGGGGGTGGGAGACAGGGGTTTGCCCGCCCAGGTAGTGAAACCTCCCTCCTGAATCAATCTCGATTTGCTGCAGGTTCACGGCAAGCAGGAGTGGTGCCCTGCCCGTGTAGTAACTGCAGGCATTCCCGACCAGGCGGCTGCCGACCAGGCTCACACTCAAATGCTCCCCCTCGATCCATTCCTGGGCAAACTCCCCCTCACCTGGTTCACCGGATGAAAGCCGCACCCCCTGCGCCCCGCACCCCTGCTCGGGTTTCAGCACCCTTCTTCCCTTCACCCCCTCTTTTGGGACCGTGATGCCGTGCCGGGCCAGGATTGCTCCTGCCCGGCGCTTGTGGGCACATACGGCTGCGTTCATGCTCCCGCAGCCGATATTATGGGTCAGCGGTTCGAGTAGGGAGGTATACCGGAAGAGAAGGTGATCGGGAGCGATCACAAGACCGGCATCACAGGCAGGGGCAAGGTGGCGGATCTCATCCGAAAAGTCCCCGGCCCCCGGGAGGATCACTTCGTACCCGCACCGCTCGAAACTTGCCTTCAGCACGCCGAGCATTGCTGCACCTTCCGGTGCAAGCCCGGGATCGTGTGCCATGGTGTACTCAGCAAGAAACACCTTCATTACCAGATTAGTGGCCCGGGCTCTGACTTATAGCCAGACGATCGGTCAAGTATTTCTCACTCCCCCTCCAAGAACTAAATCGTCAGATGAAGCCAAAGATCCTGCTCACGAATGATGACGGAATAAACTCCGCAGGGCTCTGGGCTGCCTATGAAGCCCTTGCATCCATCGCTGAAGTGACGGTAGTCGCCCCCGCAACCCAGCAGAGTGCGGTCGGGAGATCCATCTCGATCTTTGAGCCGATCAGGGCGAACGAGATCATGATGAACGGGGTGAAATCGTATGCCGTCGGGGGAAAACCGACTGACTCGGTGATCATCGGCCTGTACGCCCTCTCCCTTGAACCGGATCTTGTTGTCAGCGGGATCAATATCGGCGAGAATCTCTCGTACGAGTCAATTATGACATCGGGTACGGTTGGAGCCGCTCTTGAGGCTGCAAACCAGGGAACCCCTGCAATCGCATTCTCGCTCCAGGTTGAAGACCAGGGTGACAAATTCGATGACCCCCGGCATCACTGCCAGAGTTTTGAGGATGCAAAGACCGTGGTGCGTGAGGTCTGCAGCACATTCCTGTCCAGGAAATTTCCCGAGGGCGCTGATGTGATCAATGTGAACATTCCCTCGAGGGTGACAGGGAGGTATGAGGTGACCCGGCTCTCACACAAACTATTCCTTACCGGGGTTGAAAAGAGGCTTGATCCCCGCGGCCGACCCTATTTCTGGATCAACGGCCCCCTTGTCGGGGATGACGAAGAAGGAACCGATGTCCGGGCGATCAGGAAGGGCAACGTCTCGATTACCCCGATAACTCTCGACTGCACCGCACCGCTGGCAAACGAAGAGCTCGCATCCCTCTTCTCCTCGCCCTCGCTCGATACTGACTCCGGACGATGTAAAACGGGGATGTCCTGATGAAAGAAAAGCCCCTGCATGGTGAAACATCCGTCGACAGGATGAAGCGCGAAGCCGGGATCCATGCTGCGGAGCTGGTGGAAGACGGGATGATTATCGGGCTTGGTACAGGCTCTACGACCCTTTATGCCATGGAACACCTTTCCGTCCTGATAGAGGAGAACGGGCTCCGTATCCAGGGTGTCCCGACTTCGTTCCAGACCGAGATGCGGGCCCGGCAGTTACAAATCCCCCTCACCACGCTGGACGCCTCTCCCGAGCTTGACCTTGCGATTGATGGTGCCGACCAGGTGGATCCCGATTTGCGCCTTATCAAGGGAAGGGGTGCAGCCATGACCCGTGAGAAGTGCGTGGCTGCAGCAGCCGGAGAGCTGGTAATCGTGGTGGATGCCGGCAAGTGCGTCCGTTCACTCACCGGGCCGGTTCCGCTGGAGGTGATACCGTTCGCTCTTCACCCGGTCATCCTCGGGATCCGGGCGATGGGAGGAATCCCGGTGCTCAGGAATGGCATCCGCAAGGACGGTCCGGTAATCACTGACAATGGGAATTTCGTCCTCGACTGTTCGTTTGGGGAGATCCTCGAACCTGAACGCCTTGAAGGGATCCTCACCCTGATCCCCGGAGTCCTCTCCTGCGGGCTCTTCTGCGAATTCGTAGAGAAGACAACGGTTGTTGTGGGTGAAGAGGGCGGATGCCGGGAATTGAAACGATCATGAATTTCGCATTATAAAAAGTGCTGCCGGATCGCAGTCTGGTGCCGGGGAAATCCCGGGAAAGGATTCGAAAGTAGTAAGACAGGAAGTATCCTTCGGGATTGTAACCCTCCTGATCGCTACTGGATATAATTCCGTATCTGCTGAATGATGGAAAGCTGCTGATTTGCCTCTTCTCGTTTCTCTCTTTCGATGCTGTCGGTTATCTCGCTTATCGGGCTTGAGAGATGATAGATTTTAACCGGTCTCCCCTTATTTTCCGCCTTGATCTCACGGTTCTCTACCCAGTTCTGGTCGATCATGGCAGCCATGGCGAGGCTTACTTCAGGCTGCCGGAGATCCGTGCCTCGCTCAATCTCCCGGGAGGTAGCCTCGGGGTTGTGTGCAAGATAGACAAGTACCCGCGCAACATTCCGTTTGAGTCCGACCTTTATCAGAAGATCAGCAAGATCCTCCTCTTCCTGTGTGAAATACATCACATTACGTGCCCTCATCAAGTGAACACCCGATATCCACAAATATATATGGAAATTAATAAGTAATCAATATATAAAAATATTATTATTTATAATCTTTCATTTAAGACGAGAAACCTATCATATAGAACCATCCCTGAGTAGATAAAAATTGTGATCTGACCCGGGATCACAGAAGGCCGAGATTCTTCAGGTCATTCAGGATTTTCTGGACCGCCTTCTTTGCGTCCTCCGGCTCCTTCCCGCCGGTGATAATCAGTTTCCCGGAACCAAAGAGGAGTACCACCACTTTCGGATTCTCAAGCCGGTATACGAGCCCCGGGAACTGCTCGGGCTCATACTCGATCCGGTCGAGGTTGAATCCAACGGCAATCTTGTTTAAGTTGATACCCGATCCGAGATCGGCAGAAGTGACGATATTCTGGATCTTGTAGGAGAGCTTCTGGGGAATGTCGATCTGCAGTCCCCGGAGAAGATTTCCAAGGATCTCAAGCCCCTCGGAAAGACTTTCAATACTTTTTGCTCCCGTGAGTACCACTTTCCCTGAACCGAAGACCAGTGCCGCGATCTTTGGATCCTGCATCCTGATGACAACGCCCGGGAACCTCTTCTTATTGTACTCCGCATCCTTGATCTGGGAGGCCAGTGCCGGCAGATCGAGATAATCCGTTACCTTCGCTGAAGCGACGATATTTTCGATTTTGAGAGAGTCCTCTGGCTTGACCTTCATATTTATAAATGCCACAGGACAGTATATAAACAGTTGGGTGAAGCTACTCCGAGAATCGTCACCAGTCCTTCGAGATCCGGACGCTTCCACTTCAGGCCCGGTCTCCATGGGAACACTAACGCGGGAAACCAGGATTCCTGCCAGCCCCGGATTGTATGTTCTGGCGGGAGCGGGGTATCACCTATAAATAGTCCTCCAATGATCTCCAGATATGGCAGACTGGCTTCTTACCCTGGGGATTATTTTCATTGGTATCGCGATCATCCTGATGCTGCTTGGATTTGTCGGGAGGATCGCCTGGACAATTGGAAAATGGCTGATTATAATTTTCGTTGTGCTCGCGCTCATCTCATGGATTTTCACAGCAATCTGATTTTTTTCTGCAGGAAACGGTATCCTTCAGGAGTGTGGAATTTCAGGGATCCGATCCCTGTTGCTGTCCCGTCGGAGGTAAAA
>JAJRBV010000180.1 GCA_028679275.1 Methanoregulaceae archaeon | reverse complement strand
CTGTTCTCGGGATCCTGTCGCCGAAAGACGCGGCGGTCTCCTACGCAGATCAGACGGTTTTTCTGTTCATGGGCGGATTTTTTATCGCCGCGGCCATGATGCGGTGGAACCTTCACCGACGAATCGCGCTCAATGTGATCAGCCTTGCCGGTTCAGGGACAAAGAAGCTGGTGCTGGGATTCATGGCTGCCACCGCGTTTATCTCGATGTGGATCTCCAACACTGCCACAGCGATGATGATGATCCCGATCGCTCTGGCCCTCGTCTCGACCCTCATGCCCGGGGTTATGTCCGATAATCCAGGGGAACAGAGCGGGCAGCGGCAGTTTGCCACCTGCCTTCTCCTTGGAGTCGGGTATGCTGCAACCATCGGAGGGATGGCAACTCTGATCGGCACTCCGCCAAACGGAATCCTGGTCGCCCAGTTATCAAGTATATTCCCTGAGGCTCCCGGGGTTGATTTCTTCTCATGGATGGTTTTTGCCGTACCGTTCATGGTCCTTTTCCTTCTCATCGCATGGTTCTGGCTCACCTCAGTCACCCACCGGCACATGCCGGACAGGATATCCGGGAGCAGGGACATGATCGTGCGTGAGTTAACCGGTCTCGGGCCACTCAAACCAGGAGAGAAGTGGACTCTCCTGATATTCATTTCCGTTGCGTTTGCATGGATATTCAGGACACCTAAGGAGATCGGTTCTCTTGTTATTCCAGGGATCACTACGTATATCCCCGGTGTTACCGATGCTACTATCGCGATCTGCGGTGCCCTGATCCTGTTTATGCTGCCCGTGGATGCAGAGCATGGGGTTTTTACTCTTGACTGGGAATCGGCAAAAGGGATACCCTGGGGGATTCTCATCCTTTTTGGGGGAGGAATCTGTCTCTCCGAAGGAATCATTGCAAGCGGGCTTGCCGAGGTGATTGCCAATTCCTTCACCCTTCTTGCGGTGCTCCCACTTATGGTAATCGTGCTCCTGATCACCCTCTTTATAACATTTCTCAATGAGGTGGTTTCAAACACGGCGATGGCATCGATCATGATCCCGTTGATGGCGATCACTTCAGTATCGATGGGAATTAATCCGATGATGCTGATGGTTCCTGCAGCGCTCGCATCGTCACTCGGGTTCATGCTCCCTGTTGGGACACCCCCAAATGCGATCGCTTATGGTACAGGATATATTTCTACCAGGGAGATGGCCCGGGCAGGTTTTGCCCTGAATATTATCGGCTGTATCCTGGTCACCCTCTTCATGACCATGATTATTCCGTCGGCTCTTGGCATTTCATCCGACCTTCCTGCATGGGCAGTTATTCCGGGGAAATGAACCGGGAAAGGTTCTGTGCCACGGATGAGAGCAGGGAGAGGACCCAGTCTTTTTCCAATGCCTCCCCTGAAAAACCGGCAGAGAGGGTGAGGCACCCCCGGAAGGTACAGGCAGCAAGGCCGAAGCCGGGAGGATACTCGACGGGACCGAGCATCCATGCTGTACGTACGGGCACCCCGTATCCGATGACGCCATCAGGGATGACGCCGAGGTTGGTAAAAAAAGGATTCTTCCCGAGGAGCCCGTCACGTGTTTTCTCTTCCATACATGCCAGTTCTTTTTCAACATGCCTGAAACCGGACTGAAACTCCCTGCATAGAAGCGTCGCTGCTCCAATCCCGGTATGAGTGGATTTGCAACGGGACATCAGGGTATGGACCTGAAGTTCGATTTCCGGAAGGGCAGGTTTTGGAGGAATCTTTACGGGCAGCTCGAATGCAACGGAAAGGTTCGCAAGTGACGGGTACATATCAGGGGAGAGGTAACGTCTCAGGTCAATTGATGTCAGGACCGGATTACAGGTTCCCGGGGGAGAAGGAGCCGATTCAGCAAGGGCAAGAACATACGATGAGAGAAGGAGATCATTGACCGTGATTCCATGAATGCGGGCATAGTGCCGGATGCAGGAAAACAATTCACTATCAATGGTCTTTGTTGCATACTGTCTCTTCCCGGTTCCGGACGATTTGAACGGGATACTCCATGCACCCTGCCGTTTTCCCAGCCGTCCTGATGCTTCTCCGCATTTGTCACCAAGGAGAGAAAAGATGCTGTCAAACGACCGGTCATGAGGATTCCCTGCCGGCGCGTAACCCCCATTACATGTTCCGGAACGGTAAAGCCGCGCAATGAGGCTTCCAAATGATTTCACGCCATAGGCATCAGTAATGGTATGGTTGAAGGAGATGCAGAGCAGGTCGTCATCTGACCGGAGCAGCCTGATCCGGGCCATGGGGCCTCTCAGGGGATCCAGAGGTGTCGCCAGCAATTCTGCAAGGGTGTTTTCCACGGCACTGGTACGGATACATGCCCAGGCTGGCATTTCAGGGTCTGTATCGGCTGGTTCGAAAAAGGGGGCCTCGCCAGGAATAAATCTCGCCATGGTGAGAGGTTCGGTAAAAAGAGCTTCCTTTACGGCACGATCCATTATTGCATCGTCTGCATGTCCCTCAAAATGGATAACGAGATGAATCATCTGGTCCCAAATGGTCTTCAGGAGATAGTTCCACTGGTCATTTACTGATGCGGGAATATCCTGCCATCTCTGTCTCTTATGGGTGATATCTGTCGTTTTCCCTGCTCCCTGATCTCTCCTTCATATATTGGTACAGGGTATAACAAATTCTCCGGACAGGAATTGAACTGATGATATCGTTCTCCTGCGTGGATTGCAATCCGGTTCATTAATACACTAAACTATACAATAATGTATATATTTATACAGCACAAACCTGCTATTCATGAAGACAAAGATATTCCTTGATGAAGAGGAGATGCCAAAGCGGTGGTACAATATCCTCGCTGATCTCCCCTCCCCCATGGACCCGCCTCTCAATCCCCAGACCAAAAAACCGGTGGGCCCGGATGACCTCGCGGTCATCTTCCCGATGGAACTGATACGGCAGGAGATGAGCCCCGACCGTTTTATCGATATCCCCGAAGAGGTCAGGGACGTTCTCCGGCTCTGGAGGCCAAGCCCTCTCTATCGGGCCAGACGGCTTGAGCAGGCCCTGAAAACTCCGGCTAAGATCTACTATAAGTGGGAAGGGGTAAGTCCGGCCGGGAGCCACAAGCCCAATACCTCTGTACCCCAGGCGTATTATAATATGAAAGAAGGGGTAGAGCGTATCGCTACGGAAACCGGAGCGGGGCAGTGGGGATCTGCCCTCGCATTTGCCACGATGCTGTATGACATCGAATGCACCATTTACATGGTCCGGGCAAGCTACACACAGAAACCGTACAGGAAGTCCATGATGCAGGTATGGGGTGCCGAATGCATCCCGAGCCCGAGCACGAAAACTAATGCGGGACGAGCTATGCTCGAAAAAGATCCCGATACGCCGGGCAGTCTCGGTGTTGCGATATCGGAAGCTGTGGAGGATGCTGCTACCCATAAAAACACGCATTACTCGCTGGGCTCAGTACTCAACCATGTCTGCCTTCACCAGACGATTATGGGTCTGGAGTGCCGGGAACAGCTGGCATCAGTGGAATCATACCCTGATGTCGTGATTGGCTGTGTGGGGGGTGGATCCAATTTTGCGGGGATATCATTTCCCTTTGCAGGCGACAAGCTGACCGGAAAACACCCTGAGGTGGAGATACTAGGGGTCGAGCCCGCCTCCTGCCCGACACTGACAAAAGGTCTCTATGCATACGATTTCGGCGATGAAGCAGGCCTGACGCCTATCATGAAGATGTACACGCTTGGACATGACTTCATCCCCCCCTCCATCCATGCGGGGGGGCTCAGGTATCACGGGGATTCCCCCATCGTCTCAAAACTGGTCCATGATGGAGTGATGAGGGCGGTTTCTTACCACCAGACCGAGGTCTTTGATGCAGCCCAGACTTTCGCACGGAGTGAAGGAATCATTGTTGCCCCGGAGACATCTCATGCAGTGAAAGCCGCGATAGACGAAGCCCTGAAGTGCCGGAAGACGGGTGAGGCAAAGACCATCCTCTTCAACGCATCAGGTCATGGCAACTTCGATATGTCCGCATATGATGCCTATTATGCCGGGAAGCTGGTGGATTACGAATACCCCGACGCCCTGATCAGGGAAGCGCTCAGCCGGCTCCCGAAAGTACCATGAGGGGATCTCCCACCCCCCTTTCTGCTCTGACCACGAACGGGAATATGGAATACCCTCGTCTTCCTGAATGATGCTCACTATCGGATTCCTGGTCAACCCTATCGCCGGAATGGGGGGTGCGGTGGGACTCAAAGGGACCGACGGCTTGATATCAGAAGCGATCCGGAGGGGCGCAGAGCCGGAGGCAGGGAAACGGGCTCTGGCGGCTTTGCGTCCGCTCAGAGGATTGCCACTCCGCTTTTTGAGTTGTTCTGGTGGAATGGGGGAGGATATACTCAGGTCCGCAGGTTTCACTGGTTTTGACGTGGTATATCAGGCCCCCGATGTCACTTCTGCCGATGATACCAGGAGTGCCTGCATGCTGTTTGAGTCACGGGGAGCCGACCTTATCCTGTTCTGCGGGGGGGACGGGACAGCACGTGATGTCTACGATACCGTCCTCGACCGGGTCCCGGTGCTTGGCATCCCGGCGGGTGTGAAAATGTACTCCGCAGTCTTTGCTTTAACCCCGGAAGCAGCAGCGGAAATCGTTCATCATCTTGTATCAACACCACCACTTCTCCGGGAAGCTGAGATTGTTGACGTTGACGAGGAAGCCTACCGGCACGGAGAGCTCCGGACCAGGCTGCATGGATATGTGAGGAGTCCCTGCCAGCCAGGTCTCATGCAGGATACAAAACAGGTCTGGGAGGATCAGGATGAGGAAAAGGCAAAAGAGGGTATCGGGAAGTTTCTTGCCGAAGTTATCAGGGGGACTCCCGAATTCCTGTACCTGCTGGGGCCGGGAAGTACAACCAGGGCGATTGCACGGGAGCTCGGGGTTGACAAAACACTGCTTGGGTTCGACGCGGTAAAGGAGGGTACGCTTATTGCATCTGACCTGAACGAGGAGGGAATGCTCGGGATATTGTCAGGTGAAACCCCATGCCGGCTTGTGATTAGCATCATAGGGGCGCAGGGCTCGGTTCTCGGCAGGGGAACCCGGCAGGTCAGCCCCACAGTGCTCCGGATGATAGGGACTGAGAATGTGATAGTTGTTGCCACGCCGCATAAATTATCGGAAACTCCTCTCCTGTTTTTTGACACCGGTGACAGAGAGCTTGATGCAGCATTCGGGAAGTCTGTGTCGGTGATTTCAGGGTACCATATCGCCCAGAGAAAGCGTATTGGGCGGATAAGTTCCGGGAATTGATCCATTCATCTTTTCTATCCTGGTATTCCATGAATTTTTATGAGTCCCAGCGTAATCCTTTCCAGGATCCCATCGGCCCGAACGAATCGCTTCCCGGATATGCCGTTGATTCCGGCTCCATCAGGGTGTTCCGGGGCTCCCCTGTCCTTAAGAGAGGAATAGTCAATCAGGAAAAGGCAGAACAATGAAGACAGAATCTGATGCCGCAAGGGAAGGAACAATCACAGGGCGTGTAGAAAAGGTAGCTTCTGATGAAGGGATCGAGGCGAAGATCCTTTCGGAGCGGGTTGCTGCAGGGAGCGTGGTTATCATGCACAGGGGAAAGGTGGCAATCGGGATTGGTCAGGGGCTGAGAACCAAGGTAAATGTGAATATCGGCACTTCTCCGGCCTGTTGCAATCCGGACGAGGAGGTGGAGAAAGCCCGGATCGCTGAAAGGTACGGGGCGGATACCATCAGTGATCTCTCCATGGCGGGTGATATTTCCGCGACAAGGAAACGCATTTCTGCTGCCACCTCCCTGCCGCTGACCACGGTTCCTCTGTACCAGACCGTTGCAGAAACCGGCCTTGATAATCTGACCTGCAGGGATTTCATCCGGACCATACGCATGCAGGCAAAGGAAGGGATCAGCTCGCTTGTTCTGCATATGGTTTCACGAACGATCCTGAAACACATCCAGGAAAGTCCCCGGGTTCTCGGGATTGTTTCAAAAGGAGGGTCGATGATGGCTGCACACATGATCCTCGGGAAATGCGAGAATCCTTACCTCGAATGTTTTGAGGATATCCTGTCAATTACAAAAAAGCATGACATTGTAATCTCTCTCGGGAATACCATGCGTAGCGGGTGCATCAGTGATGCCAGGGACCGTCTCCATGCAGAAGAGATGCGGGCGAATATCACCCTTGCCGACAGGGCGCATGAAGAAGGGGTCCAGGTAATTATCGAAGGAGTGGGGGGTCATGTGCATGCTGGAAGGATTTCGAGGTATATAAGAGACTATAAAAGAAAAATGCCGTATCCGCTCTTTGTTGCAGGGCCTCTCCCGACTGATATTGCCATGGGATATGACCATATTGCCGGCTGTGTCGGGGCATCATTAGCTTCAGGAGCCGGGGCGGATTACCTCTGTTACCTGACACCCGCGGAACATATCGGGCTTCCTACCAGAGATGAGGTGAAGGAAGGACTGATTGCATTCAGAATTGCCGCTCACATAGGGGACACGATCAAGTACGGAAGTATCAAAAAGGATGAGGCTGTTGCCAGGAGACGGGCTGAACTCGACTGGAAAGGCCAGGCAGACCTGGCACTCGACCCGGAGAGGATATGTCAGGAGAATCCCCAGGGGACGCCATGCAGCATGTGCGGGCCATTCTGTGCAATCAGGATCATGAAGGAGTTTTGTAACACCCGAACTCCCTGATACACTTCTGAAAAAATACAGTGGGGAATGGTGCAGTATCCGGCTCCTCGTATGATATGGTCCGGCTCCCCTCTCGGGGAGAGCACCTTCACCCCCTGCCCCCCATTAATATCCCTGCCTTCTGACCGATGTCATCATGTCACCGCAGACCGCGCCTTCGAACCGGAAGAAAGGGCATTACTGCCAGATCACCGAGCTGGTCCCTGCAATCACGGTATATGCCATAGAAAAATGGCATCCCCTTCAGCAGGCCGCCTCTTTTCACCAAACCCGAGGCATCGGCAGAGTGAGCAGTGAAGGCTGATGAGAGGGGGTGTGATAACTGGCTGTGCCAGATCCCCTAAGTGCAGAGTCGGACCGGGATTGAATGGATATCCTGGAGGACGGGTAACAAGGTCGTATCCCATCACAAACTCCGGGAGTTTTTCAAGAAAGCTATCCAGACCGCCATGGGTTGCCGGTTAAAATGAATTATAATATACAACAAAGTATAAATAAATTCAATAATGTACTATGTTGTACATGACTCACATG
>JAJRBV010000132.1 GCA_028679275.1 Methanoregulaceae archaeon | reverse complement strand
TACTGCTATCATATCCTTGCGACCGATTCAGAGGAGGCTGCTGGCGACCGGAGGAAGACAAGCAGCCATGCGCTGAATGCACGCGAACAGATGATCGAGCTCGCCCGTGTCCGTCCCCCGGTGAACCGCCTGAAATTTCCCGGGGTTGTGGGAGAACTCCGGGTGAACAAGATATTCTGGTTCATGCTGAAACTCGGTATTGAGTGGTTCCCCCAGGAGCCGGAATTTCTTAAAATTGGTCTTGAAAAGGCCAAACTGGATCATAACCAGAAGATGCGCGGAGAGCTCCTCGCCATTGCATCAGAGCGATACTACGATGACATGGTCTTTATCAGGGAACTCTATTCCTATAAAATCGAGGAACGGGACGCGGCAGGTGCAGCAGCGGTTGTCAAGCAGATGATCCAGCATTATCCTGACGAGCTGGAACCGGTGTACTATGGCCTGAAGCTCTCAATCATCTCGCAGCAGGCGACTGCATACGGGAGGTTCCGTCACATGGCGATCACAAAGAAAATGCCGGATACTATTCTCTACCTTCTTGATTTCAGTTTTGAGATGGTCACCGGGAAGAAAACCGAGGCACATGCTATCCTTGAAAAGATTAAAACCCGCCTGGCAGGAAAGAACCACTACCTGACCCTTATCGAATATCTGGCAGAAGACGCATTTTCTGATGATGAAAAGCGCTCAAAGAAAGCACGGAAAATCCTGATGGATTCGATCGACCAGTACTGCCTGAAACTGGTAAAGATGAAGGCCTGATGAAGACAGAGATTCAGGGGGGAGAATCGGTTTCTGGCACGCCGAGGGGGAGATTTGAACTCCCGAGGCGCAGGGCGCCAATGGTTTTCGAGACCATCGCCTTTCCGGGCTAGACTACCTCGGCACAGGGGATCAGATATTTTTCACCGGAACCCGTATAATGGTATCGAATGACAATACAGAGCAGGATGCGCCTCATTCCAGGCGACGAAGTGAAGGTGTATCAGGGAAAAGCCGGGGACACGTATGAAAAAGCGCTCCTGTCTTTTGGGATCAACCCGGACACGGTCCTGATCTTCTTTCGGGGGCAGAGTATTCCGCAGGACAGCGGGTTGAAAGATGAGATGGTTGAGATAGTGTCTACCTGTTCACGGGGCTAAAACAGCGGCGGGGATTATGCCCCGGGGTGAGCCTTCTCCTGGGTGATCATCATGTCATCAACCCTGAGGAGGAGGACTGCTGCTTCTGCTGAGCTCTGGATAGACTGGCGCTTGGAACGGTGCGGCTCAAGAATCCCTTCCTTGAGCATGTCGATTATTTTCCCGTTATAGACATTGAGCCCTGCGTTTTTCTTCCCTTTTGAATGGGCATTCTTCAGGTCTACCAGCTTGTCGAGCTGGTTGAACCCCGAATTCTCTGCAAGGGTTGTCGGGATTATCTCAAAGGATGCTGCGTACGCCTCGATGGCAAGCTGTACCCTTCCGCCGACGGTTGCGGCATATTCGTGGATCCTCATCAGGAGTTCAGTTTCGACGGCCCCCCCACCGACAAGGAGTATTCTGTCTTCCATCGCATCCTCGACAACCCGGGTTCCGTCCACAACCGCACGCTCGAGTTCATCAAGAAGGTACTCGGTTGAACCGCGAAGAAGGATAGTGACCGCTTTCGGGTTTTTACATCCGGAGACCTTGATGAGGTCCGCGTTCTCTACCTGTTCAACCATTGCAGCAGAACCAAGACTCTTTTTCGTGAGTTCATCGGGTTTATTGACCATTTCCGCATTAAGGGCAAGGGCTGCGAACTTCATGTCCTTCTCGGGGACGTCCTCAACTGCAAGGATGCCGGCCCTGGCCAGGTAATACCCTACCGCGTCGGCAATTCCCTTCTGGCAGAACAGCACGTTTGCCCCGCTCTCGATAACTGCATCCGCTAATTTCTTTAAAGCATCGCGTTCCTGTGCAGAGAATGCGCTGATCTGGTCGCTGCTGCTGATCTTTATCTTAGCCTTGACCTGGGTCTTTTTAATCTCCATCGGAGTTGCAACGAGCGCGACCTTTGCATCCGTCACTTTACGCGGCATATCTTCGGTAAAGCGGGTCTTATCAAGCACAATACCCTGGACAAGTTCTGCATCGTCCATTGCGTGTCCGGCCTGCTTCTTGATCATGATATGGTCATCATCGACAAGGACCTTCCCGTCCTTTTTCTCGGCAACCAGCATGACGGCATCCACCACGATCCCGTCCAGCTTCACCTTCACCGATTCGATGGATTTTCCGGTCATCGCTGTGTCGGCAATCTTGAGGAGGATATCCCGGTCGTAGGGGTCGATTGTTATCGCGAGCTCGTCAATAATTTCGAGCGCCTTCTCCATACCCATCCGGTATCCCTGCCCGATGATGGTCGGGTGGATCTTCTTCGCAATGAGGTGTTCGGCCTGCTCCATCAGCGATCCAACGAGCACAACTGCCGTGGTGGTTCCATCACCAACTTCATCGTCCTGTGCCCTGGCGACTTCGATCACCATCTTCGCACCAGGGTGCTGGACAGATATATCGGACAGGATCGTGGCACCGTCGTTGGTGATGGTGACATCTCCCGTCCCAGACACGAGCATCTTGTCCATGCCCCGCGGGCCCAGGGTTGTCCGTACGGCACTTGCAATAGCTTTTGCAGCGGCAATGTTCGAACGCTGGGCCTCCTGTCCGCGGTTGCGCTCGACATTTTCTCTAAAAATTATGATCGGTTGTCCTCCAAGCATAGGTTATCCTCCAATGTTGTAAAAGATGGAATTGAACTTCTATATAAATTAATCTATATATCGGGAAAAAAGGGAGAAGTATCAGTCGATCCGTGAGATCCTGAAGAGCGAATAGACCGGAACCCCGTCCACGTCCTTTATCCCGCGCTTGTCGAAGATCACGAGCACCGCGACCGGGTTGCCCCCGTGTTTCCTGATGTACCGGACCACTTCATGCATGGTAGTTCCCGAAGTGATGACATCGTCCACGATCAGGCAGCGTTCTCCTGGTATCGTGGCAAAGTTGCCGCTGGTGGAACCGACCGGAGGGTCATGGGTGCTCTGCTTTGCGGGATGGTAGATTGCAAGCCGGACATCCTCGGCTACTGCGATCAGGGTCGCAAGAGGGATACCTGAGATCGCGATCCCCACTACCGCAGAGGGGA
>JAJRBV010000056.1 GCA_028679275.1 Methanoregulaceae archaeon | reverse complement strand
GCTCTTCCAGAAGGTGTGAACAGGACCCCCCTTTTTAAAAGGTCCAGGTTACCCTGACAAATGTAAAAGGAGGAAATCATGAAAAACATGCGATTAACACTGATCACAATCGGTATCCTTCTGCTCTGTGCATTCCTTCCGGTTGCATCTGCCACGACCATCATTGCAGAGAACGGGACAATTGCGACGGTAGGAGGCACCGACGATGTTAGAATTACCGCGGATTCCCTACCAGACGGGCTATCAGGCTTTGAGATAACCGTAACACTGGCCGATCCCGCGAAGGCAGAAATTATTCAGGTCATAACGCCGGCATGGGCAGGAAATCCCCCGCCGCTGAGTGTTATCACGAGCGTGCCAACCGATTCGGTGGGCATCCTGATCATAGATTTTTATGGAAATGTGAATCACAGTGTCTCCAATCTTGAACTTGTCACTTTGAGGATACGCGGTGACAGCACCGGAACAACCGGTCTGAACCTGAAAATCGAGACACTCCAGGATAAGGACGGATTCGCCATAGCAGCCCTGGTCCAGAACGGGACCGTAACAATCGGGAGCACTCCTCCGCCTCCTGCGACGGGTTCACTGAATGTTACCTCAAGCCCTTCTGCCGCATCGGTTACCCTTGACGGGGTGTCCAAAGGGACAACCCCGATTGTGATTCCTAATGTCACAACCGGTCTCCATACCGTCCGGGTCGAGAAGACCGGATACCAGCCGCTTGAGAATCTCGTGACAGTAAATGCCGGCATGACCACAAACGTGCATGCCGTGCTGAGCGCGATCCCTCCAGTCCCTGTGAACGGAACCCTGAACGTCCAGTCCGCCCCTGCATCCGCAACCGTATTGCTTGACGGTGTGAACCGGGGCCTTACTCCCCTCCTCATCCCTGACATCCCGTCCGGAATCCACACCCTTCGCCTCGAAAAGACAGGATATACGGCATGGGAAAACCCGGTGACTATCATTGCCGGTGAAACGACAACCGTGAATGCCACCCTCATCATCCTGCCTGTCCCTCCCGTGAACGGAACCCTGAATGTGCAGTCAACTCCTCCGGCGGCAGATATGTTCCTTGACGGGATTTACCGTGGGCTGACTCCGCGCTCCCTCCAGGATGTCCCTGCCGGCATTCATACCCTTCGGCTTGAGAAGAGCGGGTATCAGCCGTTCGATAATCCTGTAACCATAGTGGCGGGAGGAACGACCAATGTCACGGTAACCATGGGCACGATTCCGCCTGTAATCGTGAACGGGACCCTGGATGTGCAGTCCGATCCACCAGCCGCGCTGGTATACCTTGATGCGGCATACCGTGGAACCACACCCCTCATGGTGCCGAATATCCCTGCCGGTGTTCATACCCTGAGGCTCGAAAAAGCCGGATATGTCCCGTGGGATAATCCTGTCACCATTGTCGCGGGAGAAATCACGAATGTAACCGCAGTACTGAGCACGATCCCTCTCACAAACGGTTCCATTAATGTCCTGTCCGATCCACCCGGTGGAAATGTCTACATCGATGGTGTCCTTGTGGGTATTTCCCCGGTCCTCCTGCCCGGTGTCTCCCAGGGTTCACACCTTGTCCATATCGAGAAGGGCGGGTATGAACCATGGGAGGAAGTGGTCGGGGTGACAGCAGGCATGACAACCCAGGTCAATGCGACCCTTGTTGCCATACCCCCCCCACCGTTGTCGGGTTCGGTGAATGTCCAGTCCAACCCGGAGGATGCGAATGTATATCTTGACAGCGTTCTGGTGGGCCTCTCCCCGGTCCTGATCCCGGGGGTCAGCCCCGGCACGCATACCGTGCGAATCGAGAAGACTGGTTACGGGCCATGGGAGAGCAATGTCAGCGTCACTGCCGGCGCAACGACGCTCGTGAGTGCAACCCTTTTCCCGATCCCGCTGCCTCCCACGGGCTCGCTCAACGTGCAGTCGGATCCTTCCGGCGCGAATATATTCCTTGACGGCGTGATGGAGGGTATCACCCCAGCCCTGATTCCGGGCGTCTCTACCGGTCTGCATACCGTCCGCGTTGAAAAGACCGGATTCGAGCCTTGGGAGAGCACGGTTACTATTACTGCGGGTGCAACAACTGTCGTGAGCGTCGTGCTCGAACCCGTCCCGACACCCCCGACCACAGGGAGTATCAGTATCGAATCCGATCCTGCAGGGGCAGACGCCCGTCTTGACGGGGTATTCAAGGGTACTACGCCTCTCTCAATTGTCAATGTGACACCAGGCTCGTATGTGCTCACGCTGAACAAGACCGGCTATATACCCTGGGAGGAGACGATCACAGTCATTGCCGGGGAGACAACCCAGATCGACGAGGTGTTGTCCCCCGTCGTGACCCCCACCCCCACTCCGCCGGCAGGATATGGTTCGCTCTATATATCCTCCCTGCCATCCCGGGCAACCGTCCTGATTGACGGTCTTGAGCGGGGGATGACCGATGGAGTCATCAGCACCATTCCGACTGGGACACGACAGGTGACCCTGCAAAAGGCAGGATACAAGTCACAAACACTGCCGGTCACGATAGTGAAAGGAAAGGTGGTCTACCTCCAGAGGATAGTGCTCGAACCCGATGGCCAGCCGACTGTTGTACCGACTCCGGGCAATACCACGATACCGACAACGACACCAACAACCGTGCCAACGACAATGCCAACGACCATCCCTGTTCCGGATATCTCATCAGGAAGTATTTTTGTGTACAGTCTCCCGCTCGGCTGTTCTGTTTACATCGATGACACGTACCGCGGCATGAGCCCTTCCACATTCCGGGGCATTTCCCCAGGTGAGCATACGGTGCGGATCACCTTCGCGGGATACCAGGACGATGTACAATCTGTGCAGGTCCAGAGATTGAAAACGTCCATCGTTACCGCAGTTCTCATCCCTGACATCAGCGGCCTTGCCGCTGTGTTCGGGTGATAAGATCCTCTCTTTTTTTACAATGCGGTAATTAAAAAAATTCAAAGATTTTTTTAACCAGGGGACGGGATCACATCATGCCGGCATACCTGCACTGTCCAAACGAGATGCAGCCATCTCCGAGTGGGTAGTCGGCATTGATCAGCAGATTGAGACCGGCATGGTTTACCTGTTGAGATATTGTCTCCCGTATGGCCCGGTTATAGGCTACCCCCCCCGAAAGAACAACCAGCGGGATATCCCGATCCCGTGCTGCATGGATGGCGAGCCCGGCAATGCCCCTGGCAAGATTATACTGGAAGGAAGCAGCAATATCGGAAATTTTTCGGACATCTCCGGGAGAGCTCCTGATATATTCTTCAAGGGCTTTCTTACAGAGATCCCTTGTTGAGAGGAGTTCAGAGGATCCCTCACGGGAAAAGGAGATATCCCAGTCCCGTGCTTTACCCTTGGCAGCTGCCGATTCCAGCTTCATTGCCGGCTCCCCGTCATACGTCTTCTCACGACAGATCCCGAGGAGTGCCGAGATGGAATCCAGTACTCTGCCCGTGCTGCTCGTCCGGGCAACATTCAGGCCCTTTTCCAGTTGTGCCTCGAGGATCCCGAGCTCGATATCGGTCCAGCCACGGGATGAGAGGATCTCCGATACCCTGGATTCCGGCAGGATTCCAAAGAGCATCCGCTCAGGATAGGTTGCAGCGAGATCGCCTCCCGGCATTGGGACCACTTCCAGATGGGCAACCCGTTCAAAGTCAGGGACCTGACCAGCAAAAACCTCGCCGCCCCAAACCGTTCCGTCGTCTCCATATCCAACCCCGTCAATAGTGATCCCGATACAGAGTTCCGGAGTGGTTGCAGCTATATGCGCCCGGTGGTGCTGAACAGGAACGAGCATTGCACCGCCTGCCTCGGCAAGTTCCCGTGCATACCTCGTGGAAAGGAACTGGGGATGTGCATCATGGGCTATTATGTCATACTGTGCACCAAGGAGCCTGCCAAGGGAACTGATAGTCTCTTTGAGATAGTCAAACGTCCCCGGGTTCCGGACATTGCCGACATGGGGTGATGTGGTGGCAAAATGGTCCTTATAAATGGTAATATTGGAATTCAGTTCCGGTCCCACTCCCAGGATTGTTCTCTCTCCAAGGTCAACAAGGGTCCTTTTCGGAGCCATACCCCGGGAAAGCCGTATGATAAATCCGTCCCGGACCACCGAGTCATCACACCGGTTTATTATCTTCCGGTTGTGGGTCAGGAAAAAATCAACATCATGGCTGAGCCGGGCCATGGCCCTGTCAATATCCGTGATCATCGGGTAACCGGGCATATTGGCACTGGTCATGACAAGCAGGGGATGGGTAAGATATGAGAAGAGAAGGTGATGAAGGCCTGAATAAGGCAGCATACAACCAAGCGTATGAAGGTTACTGATCTCACTGTGGGCGGTCGGATCCCGTTTTTCGAGAACAACGATAGGTCGTGAGGAACTCTCGAGGAGAAGTCGTTCATTGACAGATACATTGGCGATTCGTTCGATCTGGTCGGCAGACCTGACCATAATCGCGAACGGCTGTTCAGACCTTCCAAGTCTTTCCTTAAGTTCTCCGGCAACCTCTTCAATGCAGGCGATATGGAATCCGCCGATTCCCCTGACTGCAATGAGGGCACCGGTATCAAGAAGGTGTGCTGCCTCCTTTATCACATCGCAGCATTCCACACCATTCCCTTCCCGGTCAAAAAGCCTGAGCCGGGGTCCGCACTGTTCACAGGCGATAGTTTGTGCATGATGTCGGCGACTCGACGGGTCACGGTATTCAAGGGAGCAATCAGGGCATGTCCGAAACTGAGCCATGGAGGTCCGTTCACGATCATACGGAAGTTCGGTGATGATGCTGTATCGTGGGCCGCAGTTCACACAGGATGTCGCCCAGTAGGTATCATATCTCCCTCCGGGAGAACCGATATCGGCAAGGCACATCCCGCAGGTCGCGATATCAGGAGGGATCATCCCGGAGAGCGATCCCGTGGTG